>JBBIPI010000134.1:0-4904 GCA_037442985.1 Clostridiales bacterium | reverse complement strand
CTTCGAAAACATTCGCAATAGCATTAGCCCGAAACATTCTTGGTACGGGGATGCAGTAAATTGGGGCAAGCAATGGCTCGAATCGATGGGGGTTAAGTAATGAATCTAACTGTGCTAAAAAAGTCTAATCGATTACCAGAAAAGGGGGACATCTTTGTTATGCTACCCCCAGATGGCTTGTATCTTTATGGGCGTGTCATTGCGACCGATGCGAAGATTGCATCGATGCAGAACTGTATCCTGATCTATGTATACAGACGACGATCAAAAGAGAAAGAAGCCGTGCCTGAATTGCCCCGTGATGAATTGTTGGTGCCCCCGATGATGACCAACGCGTTGCCGTGGAAAAAGGGCTATTTCGAGTTTTTGCAGAACCGGGAACTTGGTCCAATGGATCGGCTCTCTCAGCATTGTTTTAGGGATAGCTTCGGTCGGTATTATGACGAATATAGCAACCGTTTGCCTGGGCCCGTTGAGCCAGTTGGTGTTTGGGGCCTAGGTAGCTTTCGTACAATTGATGACGAAATCTCGGAGGCGCTCGGCATCCCACTGGCTCCAGATTGATGACACCGCAACCGCGGTTTGAGGTGCTGTAAATGGATCCGCTTGGCACTGCGCAAGCAATGGGACGCGCATCCGCGAGACTACTTCATGGAGCCGTCATCCGAGGTCCGGTACACGTACGACGCGGCGGGCAACCGGGCCAGCATGATCGATGCGCCCCCCTGGCCGAGTACTTCCTGGCCAACGACCGGGTGGCCGCCCGGAAGATGTTCGGCTTGAAGGGCCGTTTGCACCCCGCCGAGGACGGCAAGCTCCAGACCCGCGGCGGCCTCCTGTATTACCAATACGACGGCCTGGGCAACGTCACCGGCCTCTCGGATCACCTGGCGTCCACGGTGATGCAGTACCGGTATGACGTGTTCGGCGGCATCTTCACCGGCATCAGCGCGCCGTACAACACTGTAGCGGCTCACGCTCTTTGGCCGAGTTTTAGGTTTAGTTTCTCATAATTATTGACCGGGGAGGAACAGGGATACCCCAGGGTGAACCGATGTCGAGCGACGTCGGTTTTTTAATTTTGGGGAGATAAATGCGAACCCCCAGGTCAAGAGTTTGGCCGCTCTCCTGGGGGTTCTGTCTCACCGACGAGGTGTGACCCTCGCCGAACACCTTGAGCGTATCGCGCATCATCGCCCGCGTCAAAGCCCATTTGGCCGCCTGGCAAGACGGCGGGGCGAAGAGAGCAGTGGAAAGCGCCCGGCCCTGTCCCGCCTGCGGCTGCCGGTTCCGCCACCACCACGGCACGTATGGCCGCTTCGTCGTCGCCGGGGACCAAACGTTTGAGGTCGCCATCCCCCGCCTGCGCTGCCCCGACTGCGGCAGGACGGCCGCGATTCCGCCCCCCTGCCTGGGGCCGCGATCCCCATATCCATACTGCCTCCGGCAGGCCGCCATCGTGACGTACCTGGCTGAGGAACGCGGGTATCGCCCGGTGGCGGCCGACCTCCTCCTGGCCTGGCAACTGCTGTGGCAGTGGGTGGACCGCCTGGCCGCTCAGGCCAAGGTTCTCCTGGCCCAACTCTCCGGGCTGCTCCTGCACTACCCGCCCCCCGGAGGCACCGGCGCGGCGCCCGACCTGGCGGCGGATGTGTCCGCATACCGGTCCAAGGCGCGCAGCCCCGCCAAGCAGGAGGGTCTGGCGGCCATCGGCGCCATGCTGGTCCAGGCCCACCGACTCTGGAAGGCGGGGGCGGCCCTGGGGCTTCCCTGGGGCGAACCCGACCCGGCCGAGCTGCTGGGCTTCCTCGGCGTGTGCCAAAAGGCGCTCGCTTAGGCCCGTTAGCCCCTCCTCAGCCCCGGAATGACCCGTACCCCGACGCCGGCAGGCACAGCGCACTTTTGGAGAACCCCGCGGGCGGCCCGGGCCGCGCTTCACCCCACAGAAGGCTTGTCTCCCGCCTGTCCATGCCGGCGTCTAGGCTGACCATGGAGGTGATGCCGCATGGACGACCATGCGACCCAAGTGGCCCTTTTCCGCTACGGCCTCATCGTTCAGCTCCTGGCGCCGGACCTCTCCCCCGAGGAGCGGGCGCGCATCCGGCGGGAGATCCTGGGCCGGCTTCACGTCATGCCGGGCGACGGAAAGGCGGAACCGGTGTCCGAACGCAGCCTGCGCCGGTGGCTGAAAGCGTATCGGGACGGCGGCTTTGCCGCGCTCAAGCCCCGGTCCCGGCGGGACAGGGGCCAGGTGCGGCGGATCGATGCGGCGGTGCTGGAGAAGGCGGTGGCCCTGCGGGAGGAGGTGCCCGGACGGAGTGTGAGGCAGATCATCGAGATCCTCGCGCTTGACCCGGAAACCCCCGTTGGGGAAGGGGAGGTGAAACGGTCCACCCTGGCCCGGCACTTCAAGCGCCTGGGCAAGACCCGCGCGCTTTTACAGTTGCCCGAGGAACCGTTCCGCCGCTACGAGAAGGAGCGGCCCAACCTGCAGTGGCAGTCGGACGTCTGGCATGGGCCGTATCTGCCCGACCCGGAGAACGCCGGACGGACGCGTCGCACCTACCTGATCGCCTTCCTGGACGACCACTCGCGCTTGGTGCCCCACGCCGAGTTCTACTGGGCCGAGGACCTGCCGAGCCTCCTGGACTGCTTCAGGAAGGCGCTTCTGAAGCGGGGCATCCCCACGCGGGTGTACTGCGACAACGGCGTGATCTACCAGAGCCGCCAGTTCCAGCGCATTGCGGCGGAACTGGGCATCCACCACATCCACGCCCGCCCCTATTCCCCGGAAGGGAAGGGCAAGATCGAACGCTTCTGGCAGACGGTGAACGGCTCCTTCATCTGTGAACTCCAGGCGCGCCCGGCCACGACCCTGGAGGAGTTGAACGCCCTCTTCGGCGCCTGGCTGGAGCAGGGATACCACCACCGGGTGCACCGTGAGACGGCCCAGACCCCGTCCGCCCGCTTTGCCCGCGCCATGGCGGACATCCGCCTGCCGGACCCGGTGCGGCTGGCCGAGACCTTCCTCTGGCAGGAGAAGCGGCGGGTGGACAAGACCGGCTGCGTCAGCATCCAGGGCAACCGTTACGAGGTCGACGCCCGCCTGATCGGCAGAGAGGTGCATCTTCGCTATGACCCCTTCGACATGACCGTGATCCAGATCTGGCACGAGGGCGAGCGGTTCCCCGACGCCGCGCCCCACAAGCTGGTGCGGGAACACGACGGGCGGGTGCGGCCCCGGCCCGAGCGGCCGGCGGAACTCCCGGCCAGCGGATTGAGCTACCTGAACGCGCTCATGCGGAAGCACGAAAACGAGGCCCGGGCGGCCCTCGGCCGCATCTCCTTCAGCAACATCCAAGAACGGGCCAAGGAGGATGGATCCCATGTTTGAGTCGTATTACGGTTTCACCGCCACGCCCTTCACCCGCACGGTGGCCCCGGCCGCCCTTTTCCCCTCCGAGCAGCACAATGAATTGCTGGCCCGGCTGCAGTACCTGGTGAAGAACCGCGGCTTCGGGCTGGTCACCGGTGAGATCGGCGCCGGCAAGTCCACGGCCATCCGGGCGTTGGCCGCCTGCCTGGATCCCTCGCGCCACCAGATGCTCTACGTCTCGCAAAGCGGCCTCTCACCCCGCATTCTGTATCGGGAACTCTGCCTGCAGATGGGCCTGAACCCGGCCTTCCACGCCGCCGACGCCCGCCGCCAGATCACCCAGGCCCTCTGGGACGCCCACCGGAACCACGACAAGCAGCCGGTGATCGTCATCGACGAGGGGCATCTCCTCAGCCCGGCCCTTTTGGAGGAAATCCGCTTCCTGACCAACTTCCACATGGACTCGGCCTCGCCCATGGCGCTCTGCCTGGTGGGCCAGACGGAACTGCGCCAGCGCCTGCGGCTGCAGACCTTCGAGGCCATCACCCAGCGGGTGAACATGCGCTATCACCTGACGGGTCTCTCCGATCTGGAGACCAAAGCCTACATCCAGCACCACCTGAAGGTGGCCGGGGTGAACCACGCGCTCTTCTCCGACGAGGCGGTCCGGCTCATCTACCAGTTCGCCAAGGGGATCCCGCGCCGGATCAACAACCTCTGCACGGCTTGCCTCCTGGGCGGCTACGATGCCCAGAAACCGGTGATCGACGAGGCGACGGTGAAGAAGGCGCTGGTGGAGTTCCAGGATGACGCGGTGGCGTGAGGGGATGTGATCGAGGGGAAACCTGTGGGGGCTGGCTGCGGCCGGCCCCTCAGCACTTCTCAGGCGGCCAAGCTATGTGGGAAGATGGTGGCCAAGGAGCGTGGGCAACGACAACAACACGCTGGCGCTGACGGGGAAGGAGTATGACCCCAAGGCGGGTCTGATGGACTTCGCGGCGCGCTGGTATGACCCGACGGTGGGGCGGTTCACGTCTCCCGACCCGTTCCCCGGCTGGCTGACGCAGCCCCTGAGCCGGAACCCGTATACGTATGTCCACAACAACCCGGTGAACTTCGTGGACCCGACGGGGCTGGCCCTGTCAACTCACAGTGGCAGTTACACCACCCGGGATCCGTCCGTCGCCTACTTCGACGACGGTTGGGCGAGCTTCACGCTGGTCTCCTTATGGTTCTGGTGGTTGACCGTCGACGATAACACGGGCGATGTCGTGGATTCGGGCGAAGCGCTGGTCGACGTTTGGGCGGAGAACTGGGTGTTCCACCCGTACGGCTCCGGCGGGGATGAGGGTGCCGGAGGGGGCGGTGAGGAGGAGGCGGCGGTGGCGGCGGTGGCGGCGGGCAACCGGGTCCGACGCCGGAGGAGATCCGCCAGCAAGCGATCCGGGAGCAGCAGTCCGCCGCCGGTCCGCAGCCGGCAGACCGGATGCCGGAGGTGGGCAATGAAGCTGCCATACCGTCAAGGGAC
>JBBIPI010000133.1:0-4914 GCA_037442985.1 Clostridiales bacterium | reverse complement strand
CGTCATGGGCGGCAGGTAGGAGAACGTCTCCAGCTTCATGCTGCACGCCTCCTCCTCTCGGCTACCGGGCCGGGACGGCATCCAGGGTGTCCACGGTCTGGAAGTCGAACTTGATGTCCTTCCAGGTCTCCATGGCCGCGCGCAGCTCCGGGCAGCCGCGGGCGGCCTCCATGAGGATGTCGCGCCCCTCCCGGGCCAGGTCGCGACCCTCGTTGCGCGCCTTGATGACCGCCTCCAGCGCCACCCGGTTGGCCGTCGCCCCCGCGGCGCTGCCCCAGGGGTGGCCGTGGGTGCCGCCGCCGAACTGGAGCACCACGTCGTCGCCGAAGATCTGCACCAGCTCGGGCATGTGCCAGACGTGGATGCCGCCCGAGGCCACCGGCATCACCGGCGGCAGGCTGGCCCACTCCTGGTCGAAGTAGATGCCCCGGCTCTGGTCGGCGGGGATGAAGTCCTCGCGCAGGAGGTCGCACACGGCCATGGTGGCCACCTTGTCGCCCTCCAGCTTGCCCACCACGGTGCCCACGTGCAGGTGGTCGCCGCCGGCCAGGCGCAGCCACTTGGCGAGGACGCGGAAGTGGATCCCGTGGTTCTTCTGCCGGTCGATGACGGCGTGCATGGCCCGGTGGATGTGGAGCAGCATGCCGTTCTTCCGGCACCACTTGGACAGGGTCTGGTGGGCGGTGAAACCGGCGGTGAGGTAGTCGTGCATGATGATCCTGAGCCCGATCTCCTTGGCGAACTCCGCCCGCTCCAGCATGTCCTCCACGGTCCCGGCGGTGACGTTGACGTAGTGGCCCTTGATCTCGCCCGTCTCCGCCTCGGCCTGGTCGATGGCCTCCTTGACGTAGAGGTAGCGGTCGCGCCAGCGCATGAAGGGCTGGGAGTTGATGTTCTCGTCGTCCTTGGTGAAGTCCAGGCCGCCGCGCAGGCACTCGTAGATCACGCGCCCGTAGTTCTTGGCCGAGAGGCCGAGCTTGGGCTTGATGGTGCCCCCCAGGAGCGGCCGGCCGTACTTGTTGAGCTTGTCGCGCTCCACCGTGATGCCGTGGGGCGGCCCCTGGAAGGTCTTCACGTAGGCGACCGGGATGCGCAGGTCCTCCAGGCGCAGCGCCTTCACCGCCTTGAAGCCGAAGACGTTGCCCACGATGGAGGACATCATGTTGACCACGGACCCTTCCTCGAACAGGTCGAGGGGGTAGGCCACGTAGCAGATCCACTGGTCCTCCTGGCCCGGCACGGGCTCGATGCGGTAGCAGCGGGCGTTGTAGCGGTCCAGGTTGGTGAGCATGTCGGACCAGACCTCGGTCCAGGTGCCGGTGGACGACTCCGCCGCCACCGCCGCCGCCGCCTCCTCGATGGGCACCTGGTTGGGCGTAACCCGGAAAGCGGCCAGCACGTCGGTGTCCTTGGGCGTGTAGTTCAGGTCGAGGTACTTCTGCCGGTACTCCTTCACCCCGGCCTCGAAGCGCGCCTTGCGGTTCGCCTCTGCCATCGCTCCTTCCTCCTTCCCCCTTCTCTCCCCCGCTTGACGGGGGCTCTCACGAAGAGGATAGCAAGGACGTTCCGGCCAGCGCCAATACGGATCGCAAAAGAAAACCATAAGATAACGTTGATGTCTGACGTCACATTTATAAAGTTCGGGCGATGGGGACCTCCATGATGATGGGGAGGATCATGGGGCGGCGGCCGGTCTTCTCGAAGAGATACTGGGAGAGGGCGTCGCGGACGGCGCCCTTGATGGAGGGCCAGTCGGTCACCTGGCGGGCCTGGCAGGCCGCCAGCGCCTCGCTGGCCCGCGCGCGGGCGTCCTCGATCAGCTCCTCCGCCTCGCGCACGTACACGAAGCCACGGGAGATCAGGTCGGGGCCGGAGACGACCGTCCCTGTCTCCTTGTCTATGGCCGCCACGACGATGAGGATGCCGTCCTGGGCCAGCTGCCGCCGGTCCCGGAGCACGATGCTCCCCACGTCCCCCACGCCCAGGCCGTCCACCATCACGTCGCCCGCCGCCACCTTGCCCGCGATGCGCGCCCCCTCGCGGGTGACCTCGAACACCGTGCCGTTGTCCCCCACCAGGACGTTCTCGCGCGGGATGCCCGACTCGCGGGCCAGCTCCGCGTGGCGCATCAGGTGCCGGTACTCCCCGTGGACGGGGATGAGGTACCGGGGACGGAGCAGGGTGTGCAGCAGCTTGATCTCCTCCTGGGCGCCGTGGCCCGAGACGTGCACCCCGTCCTCCCGCCCGTGGATGACCCGCGCCCCGAGGCGGAAGAGGTTGTTCACCACCCGGTAGACCATGGACTCGTTCCCCGGCACCGGCGTGGCCGCGATGACCACCGTGTCGCCCGGGATGATCTCCACCAGCCGGTGCTCTCCCGAGGCCATGCGCGCCAGGGCGGACATGGGCTCGCCCTGGGTCCCGGTGGTGAGGATCAGGAGGCGCTCCGCCGGCAGGCGGCGGATCTCCTCCGCCTCGATGAGAGTGCCGTCCGGGATGTGCAGGTAGCCCAGCTCCAGCGCCACCTGCACCGTGTTCTCGATGCTCCGGCCCACCACGGCCACCTTGCGGCCGTGGGCGCGCGCGGCGGTGATCGCCTGCTGGATGCGGTGGACGTTGGAGGCGAAGGTGGCCACCAGCACGCGGCCGGGGGCGCGGGCGATGATCTCGTCCAGGGCCTGCCCCACCGTCTTCTCGGACGGGGTGTAGCCGGGCCGGTCGGCGTTGGTGCTGTCGCAGATGAGCACCTCCACCCCCTGCCGCCCGAGCTCCGCGAGGCGGTGGAAGTCGGCCACCTGCCCGTCCACGGGCGTGTAATCGAACTTGAAGTCGCCGCTGTGGACGATGGTCCCCACCGGGGTGTGGATGGCCAGGCCGACGGCGTCGGCGATGCTGTGGTTGACCCGGAAGGGCTCGACCCGGAAGGCGCCGGCCTCGACCACGTCGCCCGGTTTGTACGGCTGCGACCCGGGCGGCAGCTCCAGGTTGTGCTCCGAGAGCTTCTCGCGCACCAGGCCCAGCGCCAGCCGGGTGCCGTAGATGGGGACCCGGAACTCCCTGAGGAAGTAGGGGATGGCGCCGGTGTGGTCCTCGTGGCCGTGGGTGAGGAAGAGCGCCCGCACCCGCTGCCGCTTGTCCATCAGGTAGGACATGTCCGGGATGACGATGTCGACGCCCGGCATGTCCGTGGTGGGGAAGGCGAGCCCGGCGTCGACGACGACGATGTCGTCGCCGCACTCCAGGACCATCATGTTCTTCCCGATCTCCCCCACGCCGCCCAGGGGGATGACGGCTACCCTGTCCCGACCGTTCTTTCTGGAAATGGAGCGGTTGCCTCCTCCCGTGGCCGTACAATACGAAACTCCCCCGCCCGGGCGGCGGGAGAGTCTGCGGTCACCGGGTCACTTTACATTATAAACCGTTGCGGAAAGGCGACACAACGTCGGACGCGGCGGCGGGCTGGCGTCAAACCGTGGCGGCGGCGCGCAGCCGGCCGAGGCCGTGGAGGGCGCGGCGCACCGCCTCCTCTTCCGCCGGGGTGGGCGGCACGAGGGGCAAGCGGTACCCGCCCACGTCGAAACCGGTCAAACGCAGGGCGGCCTTGACGGGGATGGGGTTGGTGGTCACGAAGAGGGCCTTGAAGAGGGGAAGCATCTCGAGGTGGAGCCGGCGCGCCTCCAACACGTCGCCGTGCCGGTAGGCCCGCACCATGGCCACAAGCAGGTCGCCCACGACGTGGGCCGCCACGCTCACGACGCCGCTGCCGCCGACGGCGAGGATGGGGAGGGTGAGGCTGTCGTCGCCGCTGTATATGAGGAACTCGGGCGGCGTCTGGGCCCGGATCTGGGAGACCTGGTCCAGGCTGCCGCTGGCCTCCTTGATGGCCACCACGTTCTCCACGGTGGTGGCCAGGCGGGCGACCGTCTCGGGCGCCAGGTTGCAACCGGTGCGTCCCGGCACGTTGTAGAGCATGACGGGCAGGCGGGTCGCCTCGGCGACGGTGCGGAAGTGGCGGTAGAGGCCCTCCTGGGGCGGCTTGTTGTAGTAGGGCGTCACCAGCATGATCCCGTCGGCGCCCGCCGCCTCCGCCCGCCGCGACAGCTCCGCGCTCGCCCGCGTGTCGTTGGTCCCCGTCCCCGCCCAGACGAAAACCCGGTCGCCCACCGCGTCCACCACGGTGCGCACCAGGCGCTCGCGCTCCTCCTCGGTGAGGACGGGCGACTCGGCCGTGGTCCCCCCGACCAGGATCCCGTCGCAGCCCAGATCCACCAGGTGGCGGGCCAGCTCCGCCGCGCGGACGTAGTCCACCTCCCCGTCCGCCGTGAACGGCGTCACCATCGCCGGTATGACCGTACCGTAGGGCTTCCGCGCCACCACCGTCGCTCCCTCCCGCCCGCGGGTTTCCTGACCCGCATTCTACCATACGACCGGCGGCGGGCCGGGGGTGACTCCGGCGGTCTCCTCCGGGAGGAGAGGGTGCGCGCGCGGCGAATCCCGCTCCCATGCGCGCCGAACCATCCTCCGTAGCCGGTGGTCCGGGCTGCGGGCGCGGCCCCCTTTTGCTGGTCACCGGCCCCGCCCGCAGCGGCAAGAGCCGTTTCGCCGCCTCGCTGGCAGCTCGCGCCCCGGGCCCCGTCACCGTGTTGGCCACGGGCGTGGCCACCGACCCCGAGATGGCGGCGCGCATCGCGGCGCACCGGGCGGAGCGCCCGCCCTCGTGGCGCACCGTCGAGGAGCCGCACGACGCCCTGGCGGCCCTCGAGCGCATCGGGAGGGAGCCCGGCACCGTCATCCTGGAGTGCCTGGGCTTCCTCCTGGCCAACTGGCTGGGCGGGGCGCCGGGAGCCCGGGCGGCAGCGGCGGCCGGGCGCTCCCCGGACGAGGGGGAGTTGTTGGAGCGCGTGGAGGCGCTGG
>JBBIPI010000132.1:0-4936 GCA_037442985.1 Clostridiales bacterium | reverse complement strand
TGGACGTACAACTTCGTGCGGCCGCACCAGGCTCTTGGCGGCAAGACGCCGGCGGAGTACATTAGGGAAAACTACCCAGAAGTGGCCCTACCACATTATGGAGTCTCACATGTAGTGAACTAGGACACCGCATTGACTGCCCCGCCGCGCCGCTGCTAGAATGAGGTACGCTTCCCCTTCAGCCGGGCCATTAGCTCAGCCTGGTAGAGCACCTGACTTTTAATCAGGGTGTCCAGGGTTCGAATCCCTGATGGCCCACCACCACAAAGCCAAGAACCGCAAGGGATTCAGGGATAATACCCCATGGGAGTAGCGTAGAAAATGCAGGGTTCTCTACCCAAATCTCTACCCTGGGAGTAGATGATCAGGGTAAAGGGCAAAAAAAGAGTGCCGCCGCGCCGGGCGGGGCTTTTTGATGTCTGGCTCTGGGGGATGGATTCGAACCATCATCGCCGGGTCCAAAGCCCGGCGTCCTGCCATTGGACGACCCGGGAACGTATTATCTCTTGCCCCCGCGCCGCCCGTCCCGTGGCCGGATCAGCACCTCGACCTTCTCGGCCGCCTCCCGCTGCATCCCCGGGAAGACGTGGCTGTAGGTCTGGAGTGTCAGCGTGGTGTTCGAGTGCCGTTGCCGAGAACATAGAAATCTGTTCCCGACATCCGCCCGTTGCCGGGCGGAGGCGCCGGTCTTACGCGCTTGCGCGCAGCCGGCTCCCCGCTTCCTCCGGGACTGCCCGCATGTCGCTGTCGCCGGAGGCGACTGCGACTTCGGGTCTTACGTCCCGTCCGCGGGCGTTTAACGTCTCCGGTCCACTCCCGGCGACGGCGGCCACAAGAGCCGCTAGGTTCCTTGCCGCGTTCTCGTCCCGGTCCAGGACGAGGCCGCAGGTGTCACACCGAAAAGTGCGCTCCCACAGGGGGAGTTCCGGCTTGACCGTCCCGCAGCGGGAGGCGGAGCGCCGCCTTGAGCGGGCGGGGGTTTGCCACCCGCTCGCCCGTCGAGAGGACGGCCAGGTGCCGGAGCCCCGCGTCCACCCCCACCACGGCGTCCGGGAACCGGGGTGTCTTCGGCGCGCGCTCCACCGCGCAGGTGAAGCTCACAAACCACCTCCCGCCCTCCCGGGACACCGTGGCGCGCAGGATGCGGGCCTTCCCTGCCTCGATCTTCTCCAGGAGCGCCGCCGTCGGCTCGTGCGTCCGCACCCGGCCGATCCTGGGCAGGACGACGTGGCTCTTGCCGTCCACCCGGATCGCGCCGGTGGTGAAGCACACCGACTCCCGGCACCGCCCCTTCTTCCGAAAGCGGGGAAAGCCCATCTTCTTCCCCTGGTGCCGGCCCTTGCGGCTGTCGGACCAGTTCCTAAGGGCCGCGGCCAGGCCTGCAAGCCCGGAGGAGTACGCTTCCTTGGAGTTCTCTCGCCACCAGGGCGCTACGGTCCCCTTGGCCCGGTTCCAGTCCCGGCGGAGCGCGGGGAGCGTCCAGGGGACCTCCACGGGTTCACCCCGCCTGCGGGCCTCCAGGCGCTCCTTCACGAGCTCCAGCCCCCAGTTGAAGGCGAAGCGCCGCGCCCCGACGTGGGAGGCCAGGGCGCGGGCCGCGCGGGGAGAAGGGTCGAGGGCGAACCGGTATGCCTGATGCACGGTCATGGCTCCGCCGCCGCCTTGAGCGCCTTCTCGGCCCGGTGGCGGGCCGACCGGCGTCCGTAAAGCCGGGCGCAGAAGCGCATCAGGACATCGAGCATGTCTTGCACGAGGTCGTCCTTCACCTCGTCCGGCTCCATGACGATCAGCCGCCGGCCTGAGGCGGCCAGCGCCGCCTCGATGTATTCCGACCCGAACCGCGCCAGCCGGTCCCGGTGCTCGACCACGATGGCCCCATACTCGGGGGAGCGCAGCACCGAGATCAGGCCCTTGCGGTGGCCGTTCAGCCCGCTCCCCACCTCGGCAACCACTTTCGCCACCCGGATTCCCTTTTCCGCCGCGAACGCCGCGAGCCGCGCCACCTGCCGGTCCAGGTCCGCCTTCTGGTCGACGGATGATACCCGGGCGTACAGGACGGCACCTTTGTCCATCCGCTCTGGCACGTCGACCAGGATGGTGCCCGATGGCAGTTGACGCGCTGGCACGGGAAGCCTGCCCCGCTTCCACCAGAGCCAGGCAGTCTTGTACGAGATACCGTTGGCGCGTGCCCAGTCCGACAGTTTCATGGGAATAGTATACCACATATTAGGTCATTGTTCTATTAACTCATCAGCAGTTAGCAACCACCGCCGCGCGACCCCGCCCCGGGCCGCGAAGGCAAGGCGTGACCCGCGCGGGCGCGAAATCCCTTCCGGAGAAGTCCCTCCGGGGGCGGGGCGGGGGAGCCGGGGCGGGTGAGCCGGGCAAGCGTGCGTTGAACCGCCTGTGATGGTGATTGATCGGGGCGGGATTTGTGTATATACTTTGTATAGATAGGGGAATCTCTTTTGCGGGTCCTGTTCTTCGAGTGGGACGGGAGAAACCGCTGGAAACCGCTCCGTCACGGTGTGCTGCCCGACGAGGTGGAGGAGGTGTTCCACAACGGCCCGCATGTGCGCCGGACGAGGAGCGGGCGGTACATCGCCTATGGCGTGACGGACGAGGGCAGGTATATCGTCGTGGTGTTCGTGGTTGGTCCAGGCGGCGGGGTGAGGCCCATTACGGCGCGCCCCATGACGGACGACGAGCGCCGGTTGTACCGTCGTCATCGCCGTGGGTAGGAAGGAGGGGTCAACCATGCGGAAGGCGCTCAAGCCGCGTCAGCCGGTGTTCGCCTCCGACGACGAGGAGGCGGCGTATTGGGAGGCGCACTCCACGGCTCCGCACTGGGACGAAATGGAGCCTGTGGAGGTGGAGGTGGCCGCGCCGCGTCCCCGGACGAAGCTGATCAGCATGCGGCTGAACGAGGAGTATCTTGCCGCCATCAAGCGCGTCGCCCGGGAGAAGGGGATCCCCTACCAGACGCTCATGCGTCTGTGGCTGGTCGAGCGGCTGCGGCAGGAGGGGGCGCTTTGAGAATGCGCCCGGAACTGGCGGCGGCGAATAAAGGGGGCGCTGGCCGCAGCCGCAGCCTCTATCCTCCTCTTACCCAACGCCCCTTACCGCTTTGCATAACGCTTCTTCAATTCCACACAACTCCACACAACCCCGCATGATCATCAAGTGCTCGCGCTGGATAAGGTTGCGGGTAGGGGTATATATTGCGAAAACCGCTGCATGGCCCACCAGGAAACTGAAGCCTCGCCGGCGGCCCGGCTCCGCCATCGGCTGGCGCTCCCGCCCGCCGGCTGTTGTTAGGCGCCTCACCTCTCCCCCCGGCGCGCATCGCCTCGCTGACGTACCGGGCACTCCTCCTCCTTCGCCGGCAAGGGGGCGGCATGGTTCCTTTCGGGAAATCCTATCACAAACACGTAATTACTTGCCTGACAGAAGCGAAGAGGCTACCCTTTCCCTGAGAAAGGATGGGAGGCGCTGCGGCGATGAGCGACGCCAGGGCGGTGCTTCAGCGGCCGGGCCGCACGTGGTGTTCGTCGGGGAGGTGGCGGCCGGCGCCCTGCTCGGGGACGGGGAGCCCCTGATGCAGCAGGACCTGTTCGCCGCCCTCCGCGGTTGAGCCCGCCGTCCGGGCATCGCCCGCGGTCCCGTTTCGTACGGATAGCACACACAAGGTCATGCGGGGGGTTGTGTGATGGACTACCTGGTGCTCATCGGGAGGATCCTCTTCGCGGCGATTTTCGTCATGAGCGGGATCGCCCACTTCGCCCGCATGGACGCGATGGCGGGGATGGTGCGGCAGGCCGGCCTGCCCAGCCCCCGGTTCTGGGTGGGGGCGACGGGCGCCATGATCCTCCTGGGCGGGCTGAGCATCCTCCTGGGGGTCTACCCGCAGGTGGGCGCGGGGCTGCTGGTGCTCTTCCTCGTCCCGACCGCCGTGATCATGCATCGTTTCTGGGGGGTCTCCGACCCCATGATGGCGGCCAACCAGATGGCCCACTTCAACAAGAACCTGGCTCTGGCCGGGGCGGCGCTGCTCATCGTCTACTTCGGCACCGGGCCCTTCAGCCTGGCGCCTTGAGGCCCAGTGGATAAACCCCGTTGGGAGATCGGCGTCTACTGCCCCCACACGCCCACCCTGTTCGAGCGGGGGATGCACCCGGCCACCGAGCGGGCGCTGCGGGGGTTGGCGCCGCTCATGGCAGACGTGGACGCCGTGGTGGTGGCCTCCCCTCACTGGGTGGCGCGGGGCGGCTTCCTCGTGCAGGCGTCGGCGCGACCCCGGTGCATCCAGGACTACTACGGCTTCCCGCCCGCCTACTACCGTTTCCGGTACGAGCCGCCCGGCGACCCGGATCTGGCCGAGGCCATCGCGGCCGAGGCGCGCGCCGCCGGGGTGCCGGCCCGGGCGACCACGGAGTGGGGCCTGGACCACGGCCACTGGGTCCCCCTCCTCTTCCTGCGCCCGGACGCCCGGGTGCCGGTGGTGGGCGTGTCCATCAGCACCGGCTCCCGGGAGGACCACCTGCGCTTCGGGGCGGCGGTGGCCCGCGCCTTGGCCGCGGGGGGACGCAGGGCGGCCGTGATGGGCACCGGCTCCTTCAGCCACCGGCTGGACCGCGTGACCTGGGGGGAGCAGCATCCCTACCCGGAGGGGGAGGAGTTCGACCGGCAGGTGATCGCCTGTCTGGTGGAGGGGCGCACGCTGGACATCCCCCAGATCGAGCGGCGCCTCTGGGAGGCGGCCGCGCCCGAGGGCGGACTCCGCCCGCTGTACGTCCTCCTCGGCGCCCTGGGCCCCGCCGACCCCGCCGGCGGCGCGGAGGGCCTGCGGATTCCGACGGAAACCGACCACCCATTCCGATTCATTCCGACCACCTGTTCCGAGGGAAAGCGACCACCGATTCCGAGGCAAAGCGAC
>JBBIPI010000131.1:0-4954 GCA_037442985.1 Clostridiales bacterium | reverse complement strand
GGCCGTGAGCGCGCTGGTCACGGCGGTGGCCATGTTGCTGTTGGCGCCGTACCTCCTTTACCCGTCCCTGCTCGCCCGCCTCCGGCCAGAGCTCGCCCGCCTGGCGTACCAGGCCCGGGTGCAGGCTCAGGCCGGCGTCCGCGCCGTGGCCAACCGCGGCGCCGTCCGCGAGGTGAACCCGCCGCCCCTCGAGCTGCCGGCGGCGGAGCCGGGCGCCCAGCTCCCGCCCCGCACGGCCGTCACCGACGCGGCGGAGCGCGTCGCCCCCTCCGTCGTGGGCGTGGTGGCTACCCGGACGGACGGCCTCCTGCCGGGCGGCGCCGTGCGCACGAGCGGCTCGGGCGTGGTGGTGGACGAGCGCGGCTACGTCGTCACCAACTGGCACGTCGTGGAGGGCGCCGACCGGGTGACGGTGGTGCTGAGCGACGGGCGACGGGTGCCGGCGCGCCTGGTGGGTAGCGACCAGCGGAACGACGTGGCCCTGCTCCAGGTGGAGGCGCGCGGACTGGTACCGGCCGAGCTGGGCGACTCCGACCGCGTGCGCATCGGCGACCTGGCCATCGCCATCGGCAACCCGCTGGACCTGGCGTTCCAGCGCACCGTCACCGCCGGGGTGGTGAGCGGGCTCAACCGCAGCCTGTACCTGCGGGACGGCCGCTCGCCCCTCGAGGTGATCCAGACGGACGCCGCCATCAGCCCCGGCAACAGCGGCGGGCCGCTGGTCAACGCCCTCGGCCAGGTGATCGGCATCACCACGGCCAAGATCAGCCTGCCCGACGTGGAGGGCATGGGCTTCGCCATCCCCATCAACCGGGTGCGCGCCGTGGTGGACCAACTGCTTTCCACCGGCAAGGTCGTCTGGCCCTGGCTCGGCGTGCTGCTCCTCGACCGCGAACAGATCGCGGAGCAGGGGCTGGATCTCGCCCTCGACCGGGGCGTGTACGTGGCCGAGGTCGTCCCGGACAGCCCGGCGGAGCGGGCCGGCCTGCGCGCCGGGGACGTCATCCTCTCCGTGGACGCCCGCCGGGTGGACTCTTACGCCGACGTGCGGCGCGTCCTGGAGGCGCACCGGGTGGGGGAGGCGGTCACGCTGCGGGTGCGGCGGGGACAGCGGGAACTGGCGCTCCAGGTCACCCTCGCCCCCTGGCCGGAGGACGGCCAGAGCTGACGCCCAGCTCCCCAGCCCTCAGGCGTGCCCTACCCCGCGGCCCGGCCGCATCTCCCGCATCTCGATGGTCGGGCGGTTGATCACCTTGCTGCCCGGCGGCACGCTCTCCGTGAGCCAGACGTTGCCCCCGATGACCGATCCCCGGCCGATCACGGTGTTCCCGCCCAGGATGGTGGCGCCGGCGTAGATCACCACGTCGTCCTCGATGGTCGGGTGGCGCTTGCCGCTGCGGATCAGCCGGCCCTCGGCGTCGCGGGGGATGCTCAGCGCCCCTAGGGTCACGCCCTGGTAGATCTTGACGTTGTTGCCGATCTCGCACGTCTCGCCGATCACCACACCGGTCCCGTGGTCGATGAAGAAGCTGTGGCCGATGGTGGCGCCGGGGTGGATGTCGATCCCGGTGATGCTGTGGGCGTGCTCGGTCATGATGCGCGGGATGAGCCGGACGCCGCGCTTGTGGAGCTCGTGGGCCAGGCGGTAGACCATGATGGCGTAGACGCCGGGGTAGGAGAGGATGATCTCGTCGAAGTCGCGGGCGGCCGGGTCTCCCTCCAGGGCCGCCTGCACGTCCAGGGCCAGGACGCGCCGTACCTCCGGCAGCGCCGAGAGGAAGTCGGCGGCCAGGCGCGAGCTCCAGCGGAAGTCGTGGCAGCCCTGGTCGCAGGGGAGAGGGCAGCGGTGGGAGATGGTGTCGTGGATGAGCGACGTCAGTTGCCAGTACAGCGTGCCCAGCTTCTCCACCAGGCAGGCCAGGTCGGGCCCCTTCCCCTTCAGGGAGCCGAAGTAGCCCGGGAACAGGATCTCCTGCAGGTCCGAGATGAGCCGGATCACCCGGTCGCGGTCGGGGAGGGAGCGGTCCCGGGGGGCCAGGTCCGGCTGCTCTAGGATCGTCTCCTGCAGTTCGGTGGCGATCCGGGTGAGGTCGTCGACGATGTGGGTCGGTACTTTCATGGGCGGTGCCTCCTCGCGCGCTCTCTGCGCTCTGTCTATCAAATTATAGAAGATTTCCGGGCGGCCTTCTGACGACATGCCTGCCCGCGGCCAAGCATATATACATTCCCGACAGGGGGTTGGGAGGGCATGGGACGGGTGCAGGAACTGGCCGCCCGGCTGAGGGAGAGGGAAGGGGAGCTCTGGGGCGGCTACCGGGAGCTCGAGGAAGGGGCCGGGAGCGACGTGGAGCGGCGCGTGGCGGCGCAGCTGGTCAACTTCCAGCGCCTGCAGATGGCCACGCTGGAGATCCTGGCGGACGGGGTGCCCGAGGAGTTCCTCGGCCTGGGGCGGATCGTGGCCGACGACGTCAACCTCCGCGAGGGCCCGGGAGGACGCCATCTGCTGGTGAGGAAGCTGACGCGAGGCGACCTGGTGATGATCCTGGGCTACAGCGGCTACTGGACCCAGGTGCGCCTCCTGCGCGGGCCCACCGGATACGTGTTCAAGGACTACGTCCAGCAGGAGACGACCGCCTGAAGGCGCGTCCCGGCGGAGGGCGGGCGCCGCCGTTGTCGAATCCTCCGGCATGATGGTCATCCGCGACCCGGTGCACGGCGATATCGCGCTCACGGCGGCGGAGGTAGAGGTCCTGGACAGCCCCGCCGTGCAGCGGCTGCGGGGCATCAAGCAGACCGGGACGGCCTACCTGGTCTTCCCGGGCTGCGTGCACACCCGCTTCGACCACTCCCTGGGGACGCTCTTCGCCGCCCGGCGCATCCTGGCCGGCCTGCGCGCCCGCGGCTTCGCGGTGGGGGAGGACGAGGCGCAAGCCGTCGCCCTGGCGGCCCTGCTCCACGACGTGACCCACATCCCCTTCGGCCACACCCTCGAGGACGAGCGGCACCTGCTGCCCCGCCACGACGCCGGCCCGCGCCTGGACTGGCTGCTGGCCGGCGAGTTGGGCAAGACGCTCCGGCGCCTGGGCTACCTGGAGCCGGTGGCGGAGATCCTGCGCCGGAAGGGTGCCCAGGGCGCACCCGGGGCACCGGGCGGGGCTGTCCCGGCCTGGATGGCCCAGGTGGTGGCCAGCACCATCGACGCCGACCTCCTCGACTACCTCAAGCGCGACTCCTACTTCGCCGGCCTGGCCCACAACTACGACGAGCGGGTCTACAGCTATTTCACCGTCGAACGGGGCGAGCTGGCCCTGGACCTGACCCGGGACGGGATGGACCGGCCCGACGCCCGCTCGGAGGTGCTGCAGCTCCTCCGCACCCGCTACTTCCTCACCGAGCGCGTCTACTTCCACCACACCAAGGTGTGCTCCGGCGCCATGGTGGCCAAGGCGGTGGAGCTGGCCTGGGAGCGGGGCCTGACGGAGGAGGACCTGCTGCGGCTGGGCGACGCCACCCTGCTGCGGCTGCTGCAGGACTTCCCCCCGGGCCGGCCCGACCCTCGCATCGCCCGCCTGGCCGCGGGGGTGGAGCGGCGGCGGCTGCTCAAGCGCGGGTACGTGATCTCCGCGGCGCGGGTCAGCCGGGAGGAGCGGCGGTCGCTCGTGGCCCGCTACCACCTCGACCCCCGGGCGCGAAGGGAGGCGGAGGAGGAGCTGGCGCGCGCGCTGGGGATCGGGTTCGAGGACGTGATCCTCTACTGCCCGGGCCTCTCGATGATGAAGGAGGCGGCGGCCCTGGTGCGCACGGCGCGGGGGCTGGTGCGCCTGAACGACCCGGCCGCCGACCCGCCGTCGGAGCTGCGCGTCCTGGAGGAGCAGTACGAGGGGCTCTGGCGCCTCTACGTCTTCGTGCCCCCCGAGCACGTGGAACGCTGCCGCGCCGCCGCCGCCGCCCTCTTCGGGTACCCCAGCGAGCGCTGACCACCCTTGGGAGCGCAGCCACGGGAGCGGTGGGAGTCCCAGCCGAGGGCAGCATGAGCAGGGCACCACCGCCGTTGGCAGCGCGTGTCAGGGCGGGGACGATGATGATCCGGTTTTTCCTCTGCCCGGTCAAAATTTTGTAATCGCAATCCAAAAAGCATCACTCGCTCGCTGTTCCGCTAACGATGGGCGGTAACGGAGGGTCCTGTCAGCGGACGATCCATTGTTCCCCCGCACGGGAATCGCTAGAATCCTCCAGGCGGCAATAGGCTTGTTGTTATGTTGCAACCTACCCCTGCGGGTAGGGTGCGCGGAGCCGTTGGGCCGCAACGGCTCTTCGTTGCTTTAAACTGTTAAAGTGCACAATGCGTCTATATAGCCGTTCACGAAGTGGCACATCGTGTGTCCTACCGTGCCGGAGATGACGGCGAGTTAGGGTGCAATGGAATCCGGGCTATTGTTTGGGAGTCACATCAGGAGCCGGCCGCCGGGCGTGGGCACCGCCTTGAGGATGTTCTCCTCGTCTCCCGTCAGGGCGTTGATGTAAATCAGGTAGGTGGTGTCCTTCAGCCGGCCGCGCACCTCGTAGGCCAGGGCTTCCCGGCCGCCCGCGAGGGGGATGACGACGAGCCGGACGCTGTCGGCGCTCAGCCGGTCGCTCACCCGCGCCCGCGCCTCCTGGGGGGTCAGCCTGGGGGTGGGCAGGGTGCGCTCGTGGTGGTTGGTGAGGTATTGCACGGCGTCGAAGCCGATCACCCTCCCGTCGTCCAGGGCCACCTTGACCTTGACCTGGTCCGGGTAGAGGACGACCCGGCCGCTGCGGGCGGCGAAGGCGATCACCTGGGCGCCTCGCTCGGCCACCGTGTGGATGGGCACCATGTCCCGGAACCCGAGCCGGTTTAAGAACTCCTGGGCGCGGCGCAAGGCTTCGTCCTCCCGGAGGCGTGGCTCCCCCAGGGGCCGGCCGTCCAGCATCC
>JBBIPI010000130.1:0-4963 GCA_037442985.1 Clostridiales bacterium | reverse complement strand
AATCGGAATCACTGGTCGCGATGAATCGGAATCACTGGACGAATTCGTCGGAATACGCACTCTCCGGGTAGCTGAGCTCCGGCTGTCCTCTATGGCCGCCGCCGGGTGGGGAAGACGGAGCTCCTGCCCACCTTCTGCCGCGGCAAGCGGCACCTCTTCTTCGTCGCCCGACCAGAGCCCCGACCGGAACAGCTCGCCGCCTTCTCCCGGCGCCTGTGGGCGGTCGTCCGTGGCGAGCGGCGCGCGATACGGGCATTTCCGTTGATGTCGGGTGTTGGCGTCACTCGCCCGGCGCGGCTTCCGCTAGGAATGCCCTGACCACGTCCAGCGCACACCGGGCCAGTTGCTGGTCGGTGACCGCGAGGAGGCCCACTTCCCGGTCGTAAAAGCGGGCCAGGTCCGCCAGCCGCTTCCGCAGGGCGGGCAGCCTGGAGCGGAAGACTCCGAGGTTCGCCAGGAGGGCGGCCCGGTCGCGCAGCAGCACGGCGGCGATATCGACCACGTCCCGGACCTTCAAGTCCAGCGCCCGGTAAAAAAGCTTCTTGACCGCTATCTCCGCCGGCGTCTCAACCTGCATGCGCAGGTCGGCGACCTCGCGCCATTCGTGGGGCACGGCGGTCAGGGACGGGGCCGCGATGAAGTCGATCTCGCCCTGGCCTACCCGCAGCTTGAGGGAGTGGGCCGTCTCGTCATAGGAATCCACTTCCGCCTCTATCTCCCCGTTCAGCCGGGGGGTGAGCAGGGTCAGGTGGCTGACGTTCCAGACGAAGATGTCGACGTCCCGGCTCTCCCGATGTCCGTAATGGTAGGCGAGGGCGGTGCCGCCGCCGAAGGTCCAGTCTTCGGGGGGGATGCCCGCCCTGCTGGTGAACCGGTACGCCGTGCGCAACAGGACCATCCATTCATGCATACCGGAACAGCCCTTCGAATCGTTCGTTGCGGTAGAACGGCTGTACGTGGGTCTGGTAGAAGTGCCACAGGGTCTCGAGGGATATGCCGTAGGCCTCGGCGAAGGCGAGGAGCCAGGCGAGGGGCACGTCCGTGTACAGGGCGAAGACGTGGGCCAGCCGGTGGGGCGGCACCCGGCCTGTCAGGATGATCGCGGCCAGCTCCTCGTCGGTGATCGGTTCCCGGAGGGAGGCGTTCACCGTCGGCGCGACGATCTGCGTCACCGGCCATCACCTGCGAGCCACTCTCGCAACCGGACTGCCTCGGTCTCCGATCAACTCGACGATAGCACATCCCTGGCCGGGCTGCGGCAAGAGCGGATCGCCGGCGCCACCTATGCCGCCTGTGGGCCAACCTGCGGCTCCGCGCGCTCGCGGGACGCGGCACCCCGCGGTTCGGGAGCGCCCGGCTGGTTCAGGCTCTGCTCCCTCACGGTTCGAGGCGGGCGATACCCTCCACCTTGTCGAAGTCCCGATCGTAGGAATAGATCTGCCGGTGCCCCTTGGCCAGCATCTGCGCCGCCACGAAGGTGTCGGTCCAGTCCAGGTTTCTGCTCACGTAGAGATCGAAGGCCTCCCGCGCCACCGCCTTGTTGGAAAACCTCAAGCCTCTGAGAGCCAGGATCGGTTCCACGACCGCGCGGATCTTGTGCTTCGGCTGCTTGTAGTGCTTCTCCAGCGTCCAGATGATGTCGGCCAGCACCAGGTCCGGCAGCAGCGCGCGCTCGTCGTTGGCCTCGAGCCGCTTCAACAGTTCTGCAACGCGGTCGGCCTGGTCCGGCAGGTCGTTGGTCAGGAAGCGCAGGAGGATGTTCGCGTCAAGTACGCGAGGCTCGCTCACGGGTGGCCTCCTCCATGGCCTTGTGGCGGGCCTCCTTGAAGTCCTGCGCCCCGGAAGCGGGCACGCTGCCCTTCAACGATTCGATTCCGTTCCCAGCCGGCAGGATGCGGACCCCCCCGTTGTCGATCACGAAGAGCACGCGCGCCCCGGGTCCGATGCCCAGCCGCTTCCTCACCCCTGCGGGCAAGGTGACCTGACCCTTTTTAGAAATCTTGGCGGTGATCACGGCTCCATCCCCCAATGCCTTACTTCGAATGGATTGTATTGTAGGGAGGCGAAACTGTAAAGCAACCTGATGGGACGCAAAGGAACCGCCAGTGCTTTCCCGCCGAGCCGGGCGAAAACCGTGGCCGACGGCGCCAGGTCAGCGGCCGCGAGGCACGCCGACCTCTAGGCAGCCGTTCCGCCGCGTCGTGCTATCATAGTGCCGGTGCCGTTCCTGGTGCCGTCCACCGCCCCTCGCCAACGGGACGGGGGCCGGCTGCGGCCCGCAGGGGGTCAGGCCGTGGGCGTGCGGGAGAAATACAAGCGGCTGAAGCCGCTGCCGGCGGACTGGGCGGAACGCCTCGGTCGCCTGGCGCCGGTCTTCCGGCGGCACGGCGTGCGGCTGGCGTACCTGTTCGGGTCGGCTGCCGGCGGGTTCCCATTTGGAAGAGGCGACCGTGCGCCGGGCGACCTCGACCTCGCCTATCTTCCCGGTCCCGGCTTTCGCTTCCGCCCCTTCTACGCCGACCTGTCCTCAACCCTCGGCACCGACCGGCTGGACCTGGTGGATCTGAGGCGGGCGCAGCCGGGGCTCCTCTACGAGATCGTCTCGAAGGGGCGCGTCCTCTACAGGGAAAGCGGCGAGGTGGAGAACTCCTTCGAGCTCGCGGCGCTGGCGCGCTTCCGCGAGGAGGCCGTCCGCCTGGCGCGCTGGGCGGCGCTGGCCCGGGGCTGAGGGGAGGGGTCCGGTGGTACTCCGAGAGGAGATGATCCGCCGCGGCCTCCTGGAGTTGGGCACGGTGGCGGCCGAGCTGGACAAGTACCGCACGGTGACCGCAGAAGCCCTGCGCGGCGACCTGAGCCTCCGCTGGACCGTCGAGAGGGGATTGCTGGCGGGCCTCACCCTCATCTTCAACATTGCCGATCACATTCTGGCCTCCGTGTTCCAGCGCTACCCAGAGAGCTACGAGGAGAGCCTCGAGGACCTGGCTGCCTGCGGCGTGGTGTCCGCCGAGCTGCGCCGGGCGCTGGCAGGCGCCGGAGGGTTCCGCAACATCCTTGTCCACGAGTATGCCGAGATCGACCTCGACGAGGTGGCGGCCGCCGCAGCGGCGGCGCCGGAGTTGTTCCGCCGCTTCGCGCGGGAGATGGGGTCTTGGCTGGAGCGGGGTCACGGGGAACCCGGCCGCGATGATCAATAGCTCCTCGTAGTGCTGTGGCCCCCGGCGCGGCTAGGGCAGGTTGCGGCCCAGGACCTTGGTGGTGAGCCGGACGCCGGTGGCGCTGCCGCCCGTCCCGGTGGCGGGAGTGCGCACCTCGAGGGTGATGGTGAGGAGGCGGCCGCTGCGCGTCACCTGGAACGCTTGCACGTCCGCCAGCACCTCCGTCCCGCCGCTGGGGGTCACCGGGTCCTCCACGGCGCAGGGCGGGACGGGGCAGACCTTGCGGTAGAGCTTCCCGTCGGCGAGGTAGTAGGTGGCGGAGGAGGAGCCGGCCAGGAAGGAGAGGCCGCCGTTGATGCTCACCGCCCGCGCCTGGCGCAGCCCCGGTACCTCGTCCCGCCCGTCCACGATCTCGCGCAGGACGCGGTAGGCCTGCTCCTGCTGGCTGAACTGGCGGCGGGTGCTCGCCTCCGTGCGTGTCCCCTGGGTCATGACGTACAGAGTGGGGCCTAGGATCAGGCCCATCACCGCCACCGCCACGAGCACCTCCAGGAGGGTTACGCCCCGGGCGTTGTCGCGGACGCGAGGGAGCAGGCGGCGGCCGGCCCGCTGGGCGGGTAAAGGGGCGCGGCGCCGAGGCGGGGCGGGGCGGGATCTGAGATGCGGCCCACCCATCGTCAGAATCCCCTCTCGTGGATCAGGAAGACGGTGGAGCCGACCACCCGGCCGTCCGCATCCAGGACCTTGACGGTAACCTTCTTCCCCTTGCCACCCCAGATGGCGGTCACCTCGCGCTGGACCGTCAGGCCGCCCTCCTGGCAGGCGCTTACCGGCCCGGTGGTCAGGGCGGCGTAGCCGTCAGCCTTGCTCTGCTCGACGCCGCACTCCAGGAGAGCTGCCGCCACGGCGGCCTCCTTGCCGGCGCGTACGCCGCGCCAGCCGTAGCCCAGCGCGGCGAAAAGCGGCAGAAGGGCGGCGGCCAGGACGGCCGCGCCCACGAGCACCTCGAGGAGGGTGAGGCCTCGCCGGTCGGAGTGGAAGGCGGCGATCACAGTGGCGCCCAACTCCCCGGGGACACGCCGCCGCCGGTACAGCCGGCGCCGCCGGCGCCGGTGCCGGCGGCGGGGTCGTAGGTGACCGTGGCGTCACGCCTCAGGTCGATGCTTCTGCCGACGATGGCCCCGGTCACTGTCGTGCCGTTCTTGAGCTCGACCTCGCGGGTGGGAGCGTAGAGGCCGCCCTGGAAGGTTGCCTCCTTGATGCTTACGTCCCCGCTGTCCGTAGTCGTATCCAGGTAGACGGCGAGAAGGGCGGGGTCGGTCCCGACCCGTGCGTCACTCCTGATGTCCAGTTTGCCATATATGTACAGCTCCGTCGGGCCGCCGGTGGTCAGGACGCTCTCGTTCCCGAAGGCGACGTCCCCTTGCAGCCGGAACGTCGCTCGGGCCGAGGCGTCCACGGTGATCGCGCTCTCGTTCTTCGCCTCGAGGGCCCACCCGGTGGCCTCGCCGCGGACCAGGAAGGTGACCTCGCCCCCCTGGATCAACAGGGACGCCTTCTCGTCCAATTGCAGGTACCCGTCCACATAGATGGTCGCCGGCCCATTCACCACCAGCCGCCCCTTTTCCTTGACCCGCAGGCGCTCGAAACGGTACGTCCCCGGAGCCAGCGCGCGGTTGCCTTCTCTGGGCACCTCCAGCGTGCCGTCGGGACAGGTGCCGGGACACTGGTCGACCACCGTAGCGTCCACGGTCAGGGCGGTGCAAGGCGGACCGTTGTCCGGGTTGTCGCAGGCGATGAGGCCGTCG
>JBBIPI010000129.1:0-4980 GCA_037442985.1 Clostridiales bacterium | reverse complement strand
TGGGCGTCCTCATCGGCCCCGAGGGCGGGCTCACCCGCGCCGAGGTGGACCTGGCCCGGCGCCATGGCGCCGTGGCCGTCAGCCTGGGCCCCCGCCTCCTGCGCACGGAGACGGCCGGGGTGGTCACCCTGGCCGCCATCCTCTACGAACTGGGCGACCTGGGCGGCGGGTCGGCCCCCGGGGACTGAACCGTCCCTCAGGTGCCCAGGCGCACCCGCCCCTGGTCGGTGTAGACGTAGAGGCCGTGGTCGTCCTCGTCCTTGACCATCACGTGGCGGCCGTCGCAGAAGGGCTTTTCCTTGGACAGCCCGCAGCCGCAGATGTAGAGCGCCTTGCCCTGCTCCGTCTCGACCTTGTAGGGCCCGCGGCGATCCAGGTACACTAGCCTCGGCACGATTTCATCCCTCCCGTCGCTTCGGCCACTAATATAAGTCGAAAATGTTAATAATGCCAGCGAGGCGGCGGTGCGCCCGGGCTGGAACGGGGGGTGAGGCGCGTGGGCGCGGGGCGGGTGGCCCTCCACACCCTGGGCTGCAAGGTCAACCAATACGACGGCGAGGCGCTGCTGGACCTCTTCCGGCGGCGCGGCTACCGGGTCGTCGGCTTCGACGAGCCTGCCGACGTTTACGTCATCAACACCTGCACCGTGACCCACGAGGGCGACCGCAAGTCGCGCCAGCTCATCCGCCGCGCGCGCCGGCGGAACCCCGACGCCGTCGTGGTGGTGGCCGGCTGCTACGCCCAGGTCGCGGCGCGCGAGGTGGCCCGCATCCCCGGGGTGGACGTGGTCCTGGGCAACGCCGACCGCCAGCGGGTGGTCGACCTGGTGGAGGAGGCGCGGGGCGGCGGGCCCCTCCTGGCCGTCGGCGACGTCTTCCGGGCGCGCGGCTTCGAGGAGCTGTCCGTGGCCGGCCTGACCGGGCGGACGCGGGCGGTGGTGAAGGTGCAGGAGGGGTGCGCCGAGTTCTGCTCTTACTGCATCGTCCCCTACGCCCGGGGACGCCCGCGCTCGCGGCGCCCGGAGGAGGCGCGGGCGGAGGTGGAGCGGCTGGCGGCCGCCGGCTACCGGGAGGTGGTCCTGGCGGGGACCCACCTGGGGGCCTACGGCTGCGACCTCGAGCCCGACGCCGCCGGCCGGCGGCCCGGCCTGGCGGACCTGCTGCGGGCGCTCCACGGCGTGGAGGGGATCGCCCGCCTCCGCCTGAGCTCCCTGGAGCCCATGGACGCGGACGAGGCCCTGCTGCGGGCGCTGGCCGAGCTGCCGAAGGTGTGTCCCCACCTCCACCTCCCGTTGCAGTCGGGGTCGGACCGCGTCCTGGCCCGCATGCGCCGCCGCTACACCACCGACCGGTTCCGGCGGCTGGTGGCGCGGGCGCGGGAGCTGATCCCGGACCTGGCCGTCACCACCGACGTCATGGCGGGGTTCCCGGGGGAGACGGAGGAGGACCACCGGGCTACCCTGGCCTTCCTGGAGGAGATGGGCTTTTCCCGGCTGCACGTCTTCCCCTATTCGCCCCGGGCCGGCACGCCGGCGGCCCGCCTGCCCGACCAGGTGCCGGCGGCGGTGAAGGAGCGCCGGGTCCGCGAACTGCTCGCCCTGGGCCGGGAGCTGGCTCTGGCCGCCCACCGGCGCCTGGTGGGCCGCACGGTGGAGGTGCTGGCCGAGGAGGAGGTGGCCGGCGACGGGCGCCTCCAGGGCTACACCCCGGACTACGTGCGCGCCCGTTTCCCGGGCGGCGGGGAACTGCGGAACCGCGTCGTCCCGGTGCGGGTGCGCGCGGCGGACGCCGAGGGCGTGGAGGGGGAGCCCGTCGCATCAGCCCCCTAGCCATCACGGGGGTTTTTGGGCGCCGGCGGAGAAATAGTAATCGAATGACCCGGGGGCCAGGGGTGACGGGGCGTGGGCGCGCGGTTGCGGGTGGCGGTGCTCTTCGGGGGGCGGTCGGGCGAGCACGAGGTATCGGTCGTCTCGGCCGCCTCGGTCTTCTCCGCCCTGGACCCGGAGCGGTTCGAGGCGATACCGGTCGGCGTCACCAAGGGGGGCCGCTGGCTGCTGGTGCGCGACCTGGAGGCGGTGCGGGCGGCCGGCCGGGTCGAGGAGGGGGCGGGGACGCCCCTGGCGGTGGTGCCGGGTGCCGGGCGCGCGGCGCTGGTGGCCGCCGACGGCTCCGGCGCCGGGCCGGGCCCCGTCGACGTGGCCTTCCCCGTGCTCCACGGCCCCAACGGCGAGGACGGGACGGTCCAAGGCCTGCTGCGGCTGGCGGGGCTGCCCTGCGTCGGCTCCGGGGTGCTGGGATCGGCCCTGGGCATGGACAAGGCGGCGATGAAGGACGTCTTCCGCCAGCACGGCCTGCCGGTGGTTGACTGGGCGCTGGTGCGGCGCGGCGACTGGGAGCGGGACCGGGAGGCGACCCTGGCCCGCCTGGAGGCCGAGATCGGCTATCCCTGCTTCGTCAAGCCGGCCAATCTGGGCTCCAGCGTCGGCGTCAGCAAGGCCCGCGACCGCGCCGGCCTGGCGCGGGCGCTGGACCTGGCCGCCCGCTACGATCGCCGCCTGGTGGTGGAGCGGGCCGTAGACGCCCGCGAGCTGGAGTGCAGCGTGCTGGGCAACGACGACCCGGTCGCCTCGGTCCCCGGCGAGATCGTGCCGGCCCGCGAGTTCTACGACTACGAGGCCAAGTACGCCGACGAGCGCACGCGGCTCCTCATCCCGGCGCCGGTGGGGCCGGACCTGGCCCGGCAGGTGCAGGGCCTGGCCGTCCGCGCCTTCCTGGCCCTGGACTGCGCCGGGTTCGCCAGAGTCGACTTCTTCTTGGAGAGGGGCAGCGGGCGCCTCTGGGTCAACGAGGTCAACACCATCCCCGGCTTCACCGCCGTCAGCATGTACCCCAAGCTGTGGGAGGCTTCGGGCCTGCCCTACCGCGACCTGGTCACGCGGCTCGTCGAGCTGGCCCTGGAGCGCTGGCGCGAGGAGGAGCGCTCGGCCCCGGGCGACTGAGCCGCCGGGCGGGCGGCGCCAGGATTTCCGCCTGCGGGCGGTGAAATCCTATGCCCGGTGAGGGGAGGTGTGAGACCGGCATGGCAGAGTGCGTCTTCTGCCGCATCGTCGCCAGGGAGATCCCCGCCCAGGTGGTCTACGAGGACGAGGAGATCCTGGGCTTCCGGGACATCAACCCCCAGGCACCCGTCCACGTGCTGCTGATCCCCAAGGAGCACGTGGCCTCGCTGGACGAGGCGGAGGAGCGGCACGCCCCGCTGCTGGGGCGCCTGCTCCTGGCAGCCCGCAGCGTGGCGGCGCAACTGGGCCTGGACGACGGCTACCGCGTCGTCAACAATTGCGGCGCCCGGGCCGGCCAGAGCGTCTTCCACATCCACTTCCACCTCCTGGGCGGGCGCGACTTCGCCTGGCCGCCGGGCTGACCCCGGCGCGGGCGGCTCTGGAGGTGCCCTGCCTTGACCCTCAAGGAACGGCTGGAGCGGGACATGAAGGAGGCCTTGAAGGCGCGGGAGGCGGGCCGGCTGCGCCTCTCGGTGATCCGCCTGGCGCGGGCAGCGGTCAAGAACGCCGAGATCGCCCGCGGCCGGCCCCTGGACGACGCCGAGGTGGCCGAGGTGTTGCGCAAGGAGATCAAGGACCGCGAGGAGATGCTGGCCGCCTTCGAGCGCGCCGGCCGCGCCGACCGCGTGGCGGAGCTCCGGGAGGAGATCGCGGTCCTGGAGGGTTACCTGCCCGCCCAGCTCTCCGCCGCCGAGGTGGAGGAGCTGGCGCGCCGGACCATCGCCCAGGTGGGGGCGAGCGGGCCCCGGGACCTGGGCCGGGTCATGGCCACCCTTATGCCCCAGGTGAAGGGCCGGGCGGACGGCAGCCTGGTGAGCGCCACCGTCCGCCGGCTGCTGGGCGGTTAGCCGCCGCCTGCGTCGCCCTCGCCCTCCCGCCTGCGGGCGGCCGCGGCCAGGATGGCGGCCGCCTCTTCGTCGCCGACCTGCGAGAAGTCGCGGTAATGCTCCCCCACGGCGCGGAAGCCGCGGGGCGCCTTGAGGCAGACCAGGCGGTCCACCAGTGGGGAAAGATCGGCCAGAGCCTCGGGGGAGGCCACGGGCACGGCCAGGACCAGCCGGGCCGGCTCCTCGCGGCGCAAGGCCTGCACCGCCGCCGCCACCGTGAGTCCCGTGGCCATGCCGTCGTCCACCAGGATGACGGTGCGGTCGCGCAAGGGGTGAGGCGGACGCCCGCCGCGCAGCCGTTCCAGGCGGGCCGCCAGCTCCTTCACCCTCTCCCTGGCCACCCCTTCCAGGTCGGCGTCCGTGAGGCCGAGCCGGGGGGCCAGCTCCTCGTTCAGCACCAGCACGCCCCCGGGGGCCACGGCCGCCAGGGCGAGCTCGCGGTTGAAGGGCGCCCCGACCTTGGCGGCGCCGAACACGTCCAGGGGCGCCCGGAGGGCCCGCGCCACCTCGTCCGCCACCACCAGCCCGCCCCGGGGGATGCCCAGGACGACCGGCCGCTCCGGCGCCAGGTCCGCCAGGGCGCGCGCCAGTTGCCTGCCGGCGTCCCTGCGGTCGCGGAAGCGCACCCCCATCACCTCGCTTCTCCTTTCTTCGCCGCCCTGCGGCCTCCTGCCGAGGGCATGCCTGCTCCTCGCGGGCGTATAGATTTGTACGGCAGGTGAGAGGAGGGGCCGACGTGCGCCCGCCGCGCCAGCCGCGTTCACCCCGCCAGCCGCTCCGCCGCCGTCTGGCCACCACCCTCGAGCTCCCCCAGGACGTGGTCCTCGACCTGCCGCGCGTGACGATCTTGGGCGGCCTCCAGGTGACCGTGGAGAACCATCGGGGCATCGTCCACTACTCGCCGGAGCGGGTCGTCGTGGGCATGGTCCGGGGGCGCATCCACATCGCCGGACGGGACCTGGTGATCGGCGTCATCCACGACGAGGAGATCACCGTGGCGGGGATCCTGGAGGCCGTCACCTTCGAACGGCTGGG
>JBBIPI010000128.1:0-5017 GCA_037442985.1 Clostridiales bacterium | reverse complement strand
GGCCGCACCAGGCTCTTGGCGGCAAGACGCCGGCGGAGTACATTAGGGAAAACTACCCAGAAGTGGCCCTACCACATTATGGAGTCTCACATGTAGTGAACTAGGACACTTCCTTGAACCCGCGCAGCCGCCGTGCTAAACTTAATTCCGCCGGTTGGTCGCCGGCGCGAGCCGTGCCGAAGTGGTGGAACTGGCAGACGCGCTGCGTTCAGGGCGCAGTGGGCGAACGCCCGTGTGGGTTCAAATCCCACCTTCGGCACCAACCTCCCGACGACGGACGGCGGGCCAGGTCGCCCGACCGCTCTGCTCATTACGGTGCGAGAGTGCTGGAACTGGCAGACAGGCACGTTTGAGGGGCGTGTGGCGCAAGCCGTGTGGGTTCAAATCCCACCTCTCGCACCAAAATCGTTGCTCCCCAAGGCTTTGCGGCAATTGTAAATATCCCCTAGGTGCCCTTGAGAGGCACCCGCCGGATACATCATGAACGGGGGCGACCCGTTCAGCAGGAACGGGTAACCTGCCCGGAGAGGTCCCGCTCCTTCCAGGCCCACCTTCCGGCGCCGCGGCGGCGTCGTCGGCCACCTGCTCCAACACGGCCACGGCCCTGTTCGCCACCGGGACCCGGGCGGATCCCGGCTGGGCGCAGGAAGCCTGCGATGCTCAAGGTTTCACAGGCACGTGCGGCAGTGCGCGCGGCAACGGCGGCGGCCCTCCGTGCCCCGGGTACGTGTGCGGCGGCGACGCACGGGACCGGCGGAAAGCTGGGCGGAGGCGATGGGCGCGACCGACCAGACGCTGGTGCGTCCGCTGCGCCAGGAGTACCTGTCGGATCCCCGGCCCGTCGCCCAGTCCTTCCTGGAAGCCAACATCGGATCCGGCGCGGCCGCCATCACGTCGGTCTACTACCCGACCTGCGAGCCGAAGCGGCCCACCGACGCCTGCACGGGCGAAGTGCGGATGACGGTCCGCGCGGCGCTGGCCCGCAACGTCATGCGGGCCGGGCTGGGCGTCGGCGCCGCCGCATCGACCAGGCCGGTGCATCGGAACATCCCGGATTCCGGGAGCTGAAAGGAGCGGAGCGGCACCCCATCCCGGCGGCTTGCGGGCTAATGAGTGATGTTACCAGCTCCCATTTCATATGCCAGCGCACCGGCTTCGTAGGTGCGAGACGGAGAAGGGAAGGGCGGGAGAGAGGGACGAAGGCGGAGCCGGCGGCCGGCGTCCCGGAAGGGGCACCGGCCCGCCCTTCCACGGGCGCAACGATCCCGTGCAGACAAGACTACGCGCGCAGTTCGGCGGCAACTTCCTCAGGCGACCGCACCAACGTACCTAACGTGGGTGCGAACGTCGCGCGCAGGGTGCCGTCGGCCGTCACCAGAGGGCACCGCTCGCGCAGGGCCAGCGCCACGTAGAGGCAGTCGTAGACCGGGTGGCGGTAGGTGATCGCCAGCTCCACCGCTTGGGGGGCGAGCGGCGCCTCCGGCACTAGCTCCGGCAGGGCGGCGAGGAGCAACCCCAGCGCGTGTCTCGCCTCTTGCTCCGTCAGCTCCCCCCGCAGGCGGCACTTCTTCCAGAGGGCGTTGGCCGCTTCGGCGACGAACAGCCCCGGCGCCAGAAGTTCCACCCGGCCCGCGGCGAAGGCGTCCCGGATCCGCAGGGCCGCTTCATCCCCTGGCTCGGGGACGGCCCACGGGACGGCGACAGACGCATCGACCACGAGCCGGGTCAACGGCTCCGGTCCTCCCGCACCAGGGTGGCCGTCTCCGTGGTGGGCTCACCGTCGCGGCGCGCCAGGATCGCCTGGCGGAGCGCGTCGAACGCCGGCAACAGACTCTCCAGTTCCTTGCGGCGCCGGCGGCGGGCGGCGAAGTTCGCCAGCGCCTCGCAGGCCACGCTGTTCAGGCTCGTGTGCCGCTCCTCTGCCTCCTCGCGCAGCGCGGCCACCACGTCGTCGGGCACGTCGCGGACGGACAACTGTCGCACAGCCCACACCCCCGACAATATGATAGCAGAACAATGTTGATTCTGAAAGCAAAACGACTGCACTGAGGTGATCGCGTATACATGGCGATTGGGCGGGTCTGCTGAAACGGGGGGCGGCGTTGGCTGCGGGGATCGGGCTGCTGGTCCTGGGGCCGGCAGCCGCCGCCCAGTCCGGTCTATTGGACGCCAGCGGGGCTCGTCTCCTCAAAACGGCGCGGGGCTGCCAGGGTGGGCTCGAGGTCGGGGACCTCGACGCCTTCGACGGTACATCCCTATCCCCCTGGTCTGGTTAGCTCTCACTTTCCATCTACCAGAGGGAGGGTGGCCCTTCCTGCTAACTCCCGGGGGCTATCCCCGTTTTTGGACAAACTCCAGACACCCCGTTCCCCTCGGGTTCACCCACAAACGCCGGCGAGGACTCGCTGCCCAACCACCCGATCTCGCCCAGGAAGTGATCGCTCATGTACTGGCTGCCGTGATCGTGGGTGCGGCGCCGAGACGCCTTCCCTCTCCATCCCGGCGGCAAAGCAGATACAATGCGTCTGGGAGGGATGGGTGCCGTGCCCTACACGCTCTTGACCCGCGCCGAGAACGAGGCGGCGGAGGACGCCGTGCTGGCGCCGTACGCCTGCCGCAGCTCCCGGAGCCGCGGGCGCGTCCACCCCGAGCGGGACGACGACCCGCGCCTGGCCTACCAGCGGGACCGGGACCGCGTCCTCCACTCCACGGCCTTCCGGCGGCTCCAGTACAAGACGCAGGTCTACGTCTACCACGAGGGGGACTTCTACCGCACCCGCCTCACCCACTCCCTGGAGGTCGCCCAGATCAGCCGGGGCCTGGCCGGCCTGCTGCGCGCCAACGAGGTGCTGGTGGAGGCCATCGCCCTCTGCCACGACCTCGGCCATCCCCCCTTCGGCCACGCCGGCGAGGAGGAGCTCAAGGAGCTGATGGCCGACCACGGGGGGTTCGAGCACAACCGGCAGGCGCTGAGGACGGTGGACCGGCTGGAGGTCCGTTACGCCGACTTCCCGGGCCTGAACCTCACCTGGGAGGTGCGGGAGGGGATCGTCCGGCACCGCTCCTTCTTCGACGACCCGGCGCCGCCCCCGGCGGGCTTCGACAGCCCGCAGCCGAGCCTGGAGGCCCAGCTGGTCAACCTGGCGGACATGATCGCGTACTGCACCCACGACATCGAGGACGCCATCAACGTCGGCTTCGTCACCCCCGAGCGGCTGCACGCCGAGGTGCGTCTCTGGCGGGAGGCCTGGGAGGAGCGGCCCGCGGCGGGGGAGTGGCTGCGGGACATGCCCGGACGGGCGGAGGCCATCAGGGTGCGCGGGACGGTCCGCCGCCTCATCCACCGGCTCATCGTCGACGCGGCCGAGCAGACCCTGGCGCGGCTGAACGAGCTGGGTGCCCGCAGCCCGGACGACATCCGCTCGGCGCCCGCGCCCGTCGCCTGCTTCAGCCCGGAGGTGGCCGGCGAACTGGAGCGCCTGCGCGACTTCCTCATGGACTCGGTGTACCGCGACCCGCGCACCATGCGCATGACCCACAAGGGGCGGATGATCCTGCGCCGGCTGTGGGAGGCCTTCAACACCGACGAGCGGCTGCTGCCGCGCCGGACGCGCGAGCGGCTCGCGGCCGGCGAGGACGCCCGCGAGCAGGTGATCTGCGACTTCCTCGCGGGGATGACCGACCGCCACGCCATGGACCTCTACAACACGCTGTTCCAACCGTACGAGCCTTCCCTGTGGCAGCGGGGCTAGCGCAGCGTCATCAGGGCCACCGCCGCCGCCAGGAGCGTCCCTACGAGGAAGCCGCCGCCCCAGGCGAGGACCAATCCGGTGTAGGAGGGTCGGGGCACCGGAGGCAGGCCTCGCGCGGCGCGGGCAGCGTTCCTCAGGCGCCGCGCGGCGCGACAGGCGCGCTTCCAGGCTGGGAATGCCTGGTAACCCTTGGCCGCCATGAGCTGTTCGGCCTCCGCGATGGCCCGCAGGGTCGCCTCCCACCGATTGAGAATCTGGCCGTTCACGCCGCCCACCTCCTTTCTATAGGGTTCCGCGCGCGGGCGGGCTTTTTTGCGTCCCGGAGGGGCGGATCTTTTTGGGCATCAGCCCCACGGTCGCTATAATCATGGCAGTTCATCGGGAGGGGGATGAGCCTCGTGTACGACGTGATCATCGTCGGGGGCGGGCCGGCGGGGCTGAGCGCCGCCGTGTTCACCGCCCGCGCGGGCATGCGCACCCTGGTGCTCGACGGAGGGGACAGCTCGGTCCAGCGCGCCCTCCTCAACAACTACCTGGGTTTCCCGGAGGGGATCCTGGGCACCGACTTCCGCTCCGCCGGCCTGCGCCACGCCGAGCGCGCCGGGGCCGAGGTCCAGAAGGCGCGGGTCCTGTCCGTCGCTCGGCTGGGCGACGGTTTCCGGGTGAGCACCGAAGACGGGGAGTTCGACGGCCGCTACCTCGTCCTGGCCACCGGCAAGGCGACCGACCTGGCCGCCGCGCTGGGGGCCGAGGTGGTGGAGCGGGCGGACGGCAAGGGCGTCTGCTTCCGGGTGGACGGGCAGGGGCGCACGGGCGTCCCGGGGGTGTGGGCTGCCGGCGTGGCGGCCGGGACCACCTCCCACGTCATCGTCGCCGCGGGGGACGGCGCCCGGGTGGCGATCAACCTGCTGAGCGAGGTCACCGGCAAGCGCCACGTGGACCACGACGTGCCGAGGGTGGCCGAGGTCTCCTGAGCTTCTCCCCGGCGCCCGTCCCCCACGGTGCCCCGCGCGATTTGTATACTTAAGTGCAACGGGCGGGACGGGCGGCATCCGTCCTGCCTCACCGGTCCGTGCGCGGCGGGGGGACGTCCGTGGCCGAGACCGCCTCGGAGAGGCGCCTGGCCGAGCTGCAGACCCTGCTCGAGGTCAGCCGGGTGATCAGCTCCAGCCTCCGCCTGGACCGCGTCCTGGAGACGGTGGTGGCGGAGGGGATGCGGGTCCTGGAGGCCGAGGCCGGCACCGTCTGGCTGGTAGAGCGGGAGG
>JBBIPI010000127.1:0-5028 GCA_037442985.1 Clostridiales bacterium | reverse complement strand
CCACCGCCGCCAGGTAGGGCATCAGCACCGCCCCGATGGCCCCGACGGTCACGGGGATGTCCAGGATGGTCCGGTTCCTGTGCTTGATGGTGATGCGGTTGACGTTGCCCTCGCGGATCAGGTCGCGCACCTTGCCCACCAGTTCGGCGCCGGAGACCTGGAAGCGTTCCGTCCAGGAACGCGGCTGCTCCTCGAGGCGGATGAGGGCCTGGACCACGTCCCCATCGGCGGCCAGCAGCGCGTCGTAGGCCTGGCGGTAGGTGACGTTGGCCCGCTCCCGCAGGACGTCGATCTTGTCGAGGGTGATCTTGTCGGACGCTTCCTGAGCGGTCATGGCGTTCCTCCTCCGGGGGGCGCTGCGCTTAGTATGTCCAGAAAAGACAGCGACTTGAGGCGCTTCTGCAGCAGGAACCGCAGGTAGACCTCCGTCACCGCGCCCAGGGAGGCAAGGGCAGCCGGCTCCAGGCACAACCCGCCGGCAGTCCGGGGGGAGGCGGCCAGCAGGGCGCGCGCCGCCCCGGCGGCGCCCCGGTCGAGCCAGCAGGCCCTGGCGGCCCCGTTCCCCTCGCCCTCCGCCGGAGACCCGCCCGGGCTGCGCGCACAGGCCGCGCACAGGCACCCGCCCGCCCCAGGGACGAAGCGGACGGGCGGCGCCACCGGGTGCCCGCAGCCGGCGCAGGCGTCCAGGCGCGGCAGGTGGCCGGTCAGGCGCAGGAGGTGCAGCTCCAGGTAGCGCAGGGCCAGGTCGGGCTGCCCCCCGTAGGCGAGCAGGCCCAGGGCGTAGAGGAGCAGGCGGAAGACCGCCGCCGCCTCGGGCCCCTCCGGCACCATCTCCCCCACCAGCTCGCAGGCGTAGAAGGCGCGGGTCATGCGGCCCAGGTCCTCCCGCAGGGGACGGAAGGAGTGGCGGATCTCCGCCTGGCTGATCCCGTCCAGGGTGCGCCCCTCCCACAGGAGGAGCCGGGCGTGGGTAAAGGGCAGGAGCGCCGCCGCCAACCGGCTGGTGGGACGCTTGACCCCTTTGGCGACCGCCTGGAGCTTCCCCCGACCCGGGGTCAGGAGGGTGACGATGCGGTGGGCCTCGCCGAAGTCGCTGGCCTTGAGCACGATCCCCTCGGTCCGGTACAGGGCCAACCGAGCCCACCCGGCCCATTATACCGCCCCCCGCGCCGCGGACGCACCCCGGCCCCACGGCCCTTTTCAGGCTCGCGGCCGGCGCCCGCGCCGGTTCGGGGCGGGCGGCGGGGCGGAGAGCCAGCCCCACAGCAGGGCGGCCAGGGGCAGGAGCGCCAGCGCGTTGGCCGGGCTGGCCAGCCGGGCGGCGAGGAGGGCAGGGAGCAGGTGCAGCCGGGGCAGGAAGAGGAGCGCGCCCACGGCCAGGGCGGCCACCGCCGTGACCAGGACGGCCCCCGCGGCGATGTCCTTGGCCGTCCTGGCCAGGGGGTGATAGGACGACGAGGAGGCCAGGTCGACGACCCGCTCCACCGCCGTGTTCACCATCTCCGCCGCGAGCACGCCCGCCGCGGCCAGGAAGAGCAGGGCCAGCTCGGGGGCGGGAAGGCCGGCCCAGACGCCGAGGAGGAGGGTGGCGTAGCCCGCGGCGCACTGGAAGCGCAGGTTGCGCTCGCCGCGCCAGGCCAGGGCCAGGCCCGCCGCCGCGGCGCGCAGGCTGGCGCGGAAGCTCCCGTTCTTCACGATTCCTCCCCGGGCGCCGGGTCCCCGCGGCCCAGGCCCAGGCGGGCCAGCACCTCTTCCGTCAAGGACGACATGGCCGCCTCCCCCTCGGGAGTGTCGTGATCGTGGCCGAGCAGGTGCAGGGTGCCGTGGACCGCCAGGAAGCACACCTCCCGCTCCAGGCTGTGGCCGTAGGCCCGCGCCTGCTCCGCGGCGCGCTCCAGGGAGATGATCACGTCCCCGAGCAGGACGGGCCCGTGCCGCCCGGGGCGCCAGAGGGGGGGCAGGGGCCCGGCGAGGACGGCGGCTGGCGGCACGGCCTCGGGGGGCACCGCCGCCCTCAGCTGCTCCGGCTCCAGGAGGGGGAAGGAGAGGACGTCGGTGGGCCGGTCCACCCCGCGGTAGCGGCGGTTGAGGTCCTGGATCTCCCGATCCCCCACGACGGCCACGCTCACCTCGGCCCCGGCCCAGCCGCACCGCTCCAGGGTCAGGTCTACCGCCCGCACCAAAAGTTCCCTAACCCGCGGATCGGGTAGGGCGTAGCCCGGGCTTTCGCTCAGCGCCACCGTCAAGGGCACGACCCCCCTGTTCGGCCGGGGCCTGGTCCGGGTACTCGATGCGGGCGTGGAACACCCCGCTCAGCACCCGCACGAAGGCGTCGGCGATGGCCGCCAGGTCCCGCAGCGTCAACGGGCAGCCGTCGAGCTGGCCGTCCTCCAGGCGCTCGCGGATCAGGCGGCGGACGGCCGCCTGCAGCCGGCGCGGCGTCGTCGGCTGGGGCAGGGAACGGACGATGGCCTCCGCCCCGTCGGCCAGCATGACGATGGCCGTCTCCCGCGACTGGGGGATCGGCCCCTGGTGCCGGAAGCGCTCCTCGCCGACCTTCTGTCCGCCGCCGGCGGCCGCCACCGCCCGCTGGTAGAAGTAGCCCACCAGGGTGGTGCCGTGGTGCTCGCGGATGAAGCGGGTCAACCCCTCGGGCAGGCGGTACTGCCTGGCCAGCTCGAGGCCGTCCTTCACGTGGGAGGTGATCACCAGGGCGCTCAGATGGGGCGAGAGGCGGTCGTGGGGGTTGCGGCCGCCGAACTGGTTCTCGACGAAGAAGTAGGGGCGCCGGATCTTCCCGATGTCGTGGTAGTAGGCCCCCACCCGGGCCAGCAGGGCGTTGGCCCCCACCGCCTCGGCCGCCGCCTCGGCCAGGTTGGCCACCAGCAGGCTGTGGTGGTAGGTCCCCGGCGCCTCCAGGAGGAGCCGGCGCAGGAGCGGCTGGTTCGGGTCGGCCAGCTCCAGCAGCCGGAAGGGGGTCAGGAGGCCGAACAGGTTCTCGAAGAAGGGCAGGGAGCCGGCCGTGAGCACGCCCGCCAGGAGGACACCATTGGCCAGCGAGGCCAGCACGTCGGCCGTGACCTTCGCCTGCTCCACCCCGCCCCCCGCCAGGGTGAAGCTGAGGCTGACGGCCACCTGGGCCAGGGCGACCAGGAAGCCGGCGCGGATGATCTGTCCGCGCTGGGTCGCCCCCAGCACCCCGAAGACCCCGGCCAGGCTGCCCAGGAAGGCGAGGGCGGCCGGCTCCAGGGCGAACCCCGCGTAGACCCCGGCCAGGATCGAGAGCAGGGCGGCGGCGACGAACGCCGTCACCGGGTCGAGGAGGATGGTGAGCAGCATGGCCGCCCCCGGCGCCGGGACGAGCAGGGGCGACAGCGCACCCAGCCCCTTGCCCAGGAGGGCGGCCCCCAGGCCCACCAGGCCGAACAGCACCAGGTGGGGCAGGTGGCCGTAGACCTGCGGCCGGAACCGCCAGAGCGTGACCGCGGCCGCGCCGACGAGGGCCGCGGCCACCAGCGCCGCGCCTGCGACGCGCCCGGCGCGGGCTCCCTGGTCGAGCAGGCCGGCGTCCTGCAGGCGGACCAGGTCCTCGGGCGTCACCCGGTCGCCGCGCCGCACGATCACCTGCCCCTTGACGATCTGCACGGGCGTGACGGCCTCCACCGCCGCCGCCCGCAGCTGGCGCGTCCGCTCCTCGTCGACGAAGTAGTTGGGCCGCAGGTGCGCCTCCGCCAGGGCGACGAGGAACTCCGCCAGGGACCGCGACGGGATCAGGGAGCGGATCTCCGTCGCCACCTGGAGGCGGACGACGGGCAGGTCGGCGGCGGTGACCTGCTTCTCCATCTGCCGGGCCACGAGGCCCCGCAGGTCCCGCTCCGCGGCGGACAGGGTGGCGTCGTCGGCCGTCAGCGCCGCCTGGGCCGCCGCCGGCGAGAGCCGAACGCCCAGGCTGCGGCTCAGCCCCTCCGCCTTCGCCGCCGTCTCGATCCCTTGGGCCGACCTGATCGCCCGCAGGAGGGAGAAGGCCTGGGCGAGGGCGGCGTCCACGTCGGCCGCCACCTGGCGGTCCTGGGTGTAGACCGGCTGGACGGCGGCCGCCGCCTCCCGGCGCAGCCGCTCGGTCGTCGGTCGGTCGAGGAAGTCGCGGGGTGCCTCGATGTCCCGCGGGGCGACCTGCCCCACCAGCAGGTTCAGGCGGCCCCCGTCCAGCCCGGGCAGGAGCGTGAGCGTGAGGACGACGAAGCAGAGGAGGGCCCAGAGGCCGCGGAGGCGGCGCTCGGGCCTGAGGAAGGCGCGGGCGCGGGCGACCAGGAGGCGTCCGACCTCCCGGCCCGGGCGCCGTCTCACCCCTGACGCCCCCGCTTCTGGGGGCGCGGCCGCCCCTGCTCGTACTGCTCGTAGGCCAGGATGATCCGCTGCACCAGGGGGTGGCGCACCACGTCCTTCTCCGTGAGGAAGACGAAGGCGACGCCCTCCACGTCCCGCAGCACCTCCCGCACCTCCTCCAGCCCCGAGTGGCGGTCGCGCGGCAGGTCCACCTGCGTGATGTCGCCGGTGACGACCGCCTTGGAGCCGAAGCCGAGGCGGGTGAGGAACATCTTCATCTGCTCCGGCGTGGTGTTCTGCGCCTCGTCGAGGATGATGAAGGCGTCGTCCAGGGTGCGGCCGCGCATGTAGGCGAGGGGCGCGATCTCGATCATGCCCCGGCCCATGTACTTCTCGAACCCCTCGGCCCCCAGGATCTCGTAGAGGCCGTCGTACAGGGGGCGGAGATAGGGATCGACCTTCTCCTGCAGGTCGCCGGGCAGGAAGCCCAGCTTCTCGCCGGCCTCGACGGCCGGCCGGGTCAGGACGATGCGGCTGACGGTGCGGTTCTTGAAGGCGGCGATGGCCAGGGCGACGGCCAGGAAGGTCTTGCCCGTGCCCGCCGGGCCGATGCCGAAGACCAGGTCGTGGCGGCGGATGGCGTCGACGTAGCGCTTCTGTCCCAGCGTCTTGGGCCGGATGGGCCGGCCCCTGGCGGTCACG
>JBBIPI010000126.1:0-5042 GCA_037442985.1 Clostridiales bacterium | reverse complement strand
CGAGGAGGCCTGGCTGCGCAACCCGAGCTTCAAGGACCGCCTGGCCCGGGGGGTCGTGAACGGCCTCAAGGACTACTTCGCGGGGAGAGGGGAGGCCCGGCCGCCGCAGCCGGCCGCGTCTGCGCGCGGGCCGGCGGCCGCCGTCCGGTGAAGGCATACCGCATCCCCCTCCGCACCCGCCTCATCACCCACCACGACGACCTGGTGGCCGTGGTGGACGAGTACACCCGGGACGTGCGCCAGCCCGGCGACATCATCGTGGTGTCGGAGTCGGTGGCGGCCATCGCCCAGGGGCGGGCCGTGCCGCCGTCACGGGTGCGCCCCGGCCGCCTGGCCCGCTTCCTCTGCCGCTTCCCCGACAAGGACGGCAGCCTGGCCACCCCGGCGGCGATGCAGCTCGCCATCGAGGAGGTGGGCGCCCTGCGGGTCCTGCTCGGCGCCGCGGCGGCCCTGGCGGGCAGGATTCTGGGCCGGCGGGGGTGGTTCTACCTGGTGGCCGGCCGGCAGCTGGCCCTGATCGATGACATCGCCGGGACCCTGCCCCCCTATGACGGATGCATCGTCCTCGGCCCCAAGGACCCGCAGCGGCTGGCGGAGGCCATCAAACAGGCCACCGGCGTCGACGCCGCCATCGCCGACGCCAACGACCTCAGGCGGGTGGACATCCTGGGCCTGACCGGGCCCGTCCCCCCAGAGGAGCTGGCCGCCTGCCTCCTCGACAACCCCGCCGGCAACGGCGACGAGCAGACCCCCATCGTCATCGTCCGGCCCGTGCCCGACCGGTGAGGACCCGTGGCCAGGCGGAGGAGGTTCCGGCTCCGCCCTCACCCCCTCCCGGGCCCGCGCAGCCCGCTCGACGGAGGTCCCTACCTCCTCGACCGGCTGCGGGCCGCCGACCTGGTCCAGGTCGCCCGCCTGGAGCGCCAGTCCTTCCCCGAGCCCCTGACCCTGGGCGCCTTGCTGCGCCTCTGGCTGCGTAAGGACACCTGCTTCCTGGTCGCCCGCCGGGGGCGGCAGGTCGCGGGGTACATCGGCTTCCACGTCTGGGGCCCCATCGCCCACACCATCAGCATGGCCGTGCACCCCGCCCACCGGCGGCGGGGCCTGGCCACCGCCATCCAGCGGGCGGCCGACCAGGTGGCCGCCCGGCTGGGGGCGCGCTGGTTCACCGGCGAGGTGAGGAAGTCCAACGCGGCCCAGCTCAGCCTCCTGCTCGAGCGGCTGGGCTGGCAGGCCATCGGCGTGTGCCGGGGGTTCTTCGGCGACGGCGAGGACGCCGTCGTCGTCTGGCACTGGCTGGAGCCGCCGGACGACCGGGGGCGGCGGCCGGGGTCAGCGGCGCCGCAGGCAGTCGGCGGCCAGTGCGGCGCCCTCATCCATGCCGAAGGTCCCCAAGAGCAGCAGGACCCCGCCGGGGCGGAGCCGGGCGGCGCCCTCCTCCAGGGCCGGGGGCAACTCCTCGTGGAAGGAGACGTCCAGCCCCTCCCGGCGGGCGGCGTCCGGGAAGGCTGAGGCCTCCTCGGGCCGCACGCGGTGGTCGACGGCGTAGCGGGCGACGTGGCTCTGGCTGGCCGTGAGGATCAGGGGCGCGAACCCGAGCCGTCGGTTCCAACGCGCCAGCACGCGGGCGATGCCGGCGTTGACCTCCGGTCCCCGGTTCCCGCGCAGGGCGTTGACCACCACGAGCTGCGGGCAGCGGAGGGACGCCACCGTGGCCAGGACGGCCTCGCAGCTCCCCTCGTTCATGGCCACGTCGTCGATCACCGCGTACTCGCCCACCCGCCGCACCGCCAGGCGCCGGGCCGGGGGCTGGAAGGCGGCCAGCGCCGCGCGGACCGTCTCCGGCGGCACGCCGAGGGCCAGGGCCGCGCCCGCCGCCGCCAGGGCGTTCAGCACGTTGTGCCGGCCGGGCAGGGGGATCCCGACCTCGAAGGCGAGCCGGGGGAGCGGCGCCGCGGTGCGCACCGTGAACCGGGAGCCGGAGGGGCCGCAGGACACGTCGCACGCCCGCACCGCCGCGCCCCCCGCCAGGCCGTACAGGAGGATGCGCGCAGGCGTCGCGGCGGCCATCGCCCGCACGCGCGGGCCCTCGGCGTTGAGGAGGCAGACGGCGTCGGCGTCCAGGCCCGCGACGAAGGCCCGCTTGGCCGCCACGTAGTGCTCGAAGGTCGGGTGGAAGTCCTGGTGATCGGGGCTCACGTTCGTCACCGCGCCCACCTGGAAGCGCACCCCCCTCACCCGCCCCAGGACCATCCCGTGGGACGACACCTCCATGCAGGCGTAGCGCAACCCGCAGTCGACCATTTCCCGGAAACAGAGGTGCAGGTCGGGGGGCTCGGGGGTGGTGTACTCGGGCCGGAAGCGCCGTCGGCCGGTGTACGCCTCCGCCGTCGTCAAGAGGCCCGGGTCCTCGCCGGCGGCGCGCAGGATGGCGCCGATCATCCACACGGTGGTCGTCTTGCCGTTGGTGCCGGTGACGCCCACCACGCGCAGGGAGCGGGCGGGATGGCCGTGAAAGCGGGCGGCCAGCTCCGGCAGCACCAGGCGAGGCTCCCCCACCCTCAGCCCGGGGGTGCCCTCCACCGGCCCGGCGTACGGCGGCACGACCACGGCCGCGGCCCCGCGGCGGAGGGCGTCTGGGACGTAGCGGACCCCGTCGGCGCGCTGGCCCCGGACGGCCACGAAGAGGTCTCCCGGCTCCACCCGGCGGGAGTCCAGGGCGATGCCCGTGACCACGGCCCGCTCCCAGGGGCCGAAGGGGATGCCCCCGAGGCCGCGGATCAGCTCGGCGAAGGCGCGGGACCGCCGTTCCATCGCTCGGGCCCCCGCCGGGTCAGCCGACCAGACCGTCCACGACCCGCACGAGCCGCTCCACGCCCTCCCGCAGCTCCCCGTCCTCCAGGGCGAAGGTGAGCCGCAGGTGTCCCGCGCCCCCGGGGCCGAAGGCGGAACCGGGAACGACGGCGACCCCGTGCTCCAGCAGGCGGCGGACCACCTCCCGGTCGTCCGCGCCGGGCGGCAACTGGGGGAAGAGGTAGAAGGAGGCCTGGGCGTTCTCGGTCACCAGCGCGCGGGACCCGGAGAGGATCCCGAAGGCCAGGTCGCGCTTGCGCCGGAGGCGCGCCCTCAGGTCCTCGACGAAGGAGCGCGGCGCCCGCAGGGCGGCCAGGGCCGCCTCCTGGATGAAGGTGGGCACGTTGGTGCAGCTGTTCTGGACGAGGATGTCGTACTTCTCCGCCAGGGGGCGCGGCGCCACTACCCAGCCGATGCGGAACCCGGTCATGACGTAGGTCTTGGAGAAGGTGTCGATGACGACCGTCCGCTCCCGGAGCGAGGGGTACTCCGCCAGCGAGCGGTGCCGGTGCGGCTCGTACACGAGCTGCGAGAAGATCTCGTCCGAGATCACCGTCACATGGGGGAAGCGCTCCAGCACTTCGGCCACCTCGTCGATGTTCTCGATGAGCTGGCCGTTGGGCCGCTGGGGGGTGTTCAGCACCACCAGGCGGGTGCGCCGGCCGATGAGGGCCGCCAGGTGGTCGCCGTCCACGTGCCGCGGGTCGCGGAAGCGGACGTGCCTCACGGACGCCCGGAGGTAGCGGGCCCAGAACTCGTCGGGCGGGTACCCGGGGTCGGGCATGATCACCTCGTCGCCGCCCTCCAGCAGCAAGAGGAAGCTGGCGGCGATGGCGAACTTGGCCCCGGGGGTGACGACCACCTCGTCGGGGGAGGTAGGGCGGCCCCGGCGCGCCATCTCCGCGGCCAGGGCGGCGCGCAGCGGCTCGCTCCCCGGGCCGGGGGAGTAGCGCACGCACCGGCGCCGCAAGGCGGCCACCGCCGCCTCCACCGCCTCGGGGGGCGGCGCGAACTCGGGCGAGCCGTAGTCTCCCTTCTCCATGTGGATAATGCGCGCCCCACCGTCCCGTTCCATCCTGGTCGCCTCCCGCATGGTCGACCACTGCGGCGGGAGCTGGAAATGAGCGAGCCGGTCAGCGATCATGGCCCTGCACCCCTGCCTCCTCCGCGGTCCGCGGCTGGCTGCGCCTCTGCCGGTACGGGACGTAGCGGCCCTCCCTGAGGGCCCGCCGCAGGACCTTGCCCGCGGGCGTCCGGGGGATCCCCGCCACGAGGACGAAGCGGCGCGGCCGCTGGTAGCGCGCCAGGTCCGGGCTGGCCAGGCAGAACCGCTCCAGGTCCTCCTCGTCCAGGGCAGGCGAGGCCGGCACCACGAAGGCGGCCACGATCTCGCCCCATCGTTCGTCCGGCAACCCGGCCACGGCCACGTCCTCGACCAGGGGGTGGCGGCGGAGGACCTCCTCCACCGCAGCGGGGTGGACGTTCTCGCCCCCGGTGACGATCATGTCGTCCACCCGGCCCACCAGGTGGAGGTCCCCGTCCTCGTCGACGAAGCCGAGGTCCCCGGTGAAGTACCAGCCTCCCCGCAGCGCGCTGTCGGTGGCCTCGGGCCGGTTGAGGTAGCCGGAGAAGGCCTGGGGCGAGGAGGCGTGGACGATCACTTCCCCCACCGCGCCCCGCGGCAGGACCTCGTGGGGGCTCACCCTCCTCGCCCGATCGGCGGGGACGACCCGGACGCGGGACTGCACCGCGGGGCGGCCGGCGGCGCCCGGCTTGCGCCTCAGATCGGCGTTGGTCGCGATCACGTTCATCTCCGTGCAACCGTAGTGGTTCACGAACACCTGGGGCCGGAAGGTCTCGAAGCAGGACGCCACCAGCCCCGGCGGCAGGGGCGCCCCGGCGGAGGCCAGCTTGGGCACGGGAGGCACGTCCACCCCGGCGGCAGCGGCGTGCCCTATCAGGTCGTGGAAAGCGGTGGGGACCAGGTACAGGGCGGTGATCCCCTCCCGGCCGAGGCAGCCCAGGGCCCGCGCCGGGTCCAGGCGGGGCAGGGCCACCAGGGTGCCGTTCAGGAGCACGAAGCAGAGGAGGGTGTGCAAGCCCATGGTGTGGTGCAGGGGCATCACCCAGAGCGTCCTCTCGAGCCGGCTCCAGCGGTGCTCGACGATCATGGCCAGGGCGGCGGCGTG
>JBBIPI010000125.1:0-5042 GCA_037442985.1 Clostridiales bacterium | reverse complement strand
ACTTGCCCGTGTTAGGGTTGCCCACGAGCGCCAACCGCGGCGGGTTGCCGCGGACGCTGGCCGCGGGCATCCCGCCGGCGGCTGGGGCGCAGGTAGTCGCACGGGGCACGGGGACCACACCCCCCGGATACTTTTCCTCGCCAGCCCGTCAGACGGCCTCGACCTCGATGGTCGTCGCCAGCGCGTGGCCGAGGGCCAGCTCCTGGTCGCCGCAGCCGAGGACCACCGGCCCGCCGGGGATGCGGTGAAGGACTACGGCCTCGGCCCCGGGATGCAGACCCATCCGCAGCGCCTGGAGCCTGACGGCGCGATCGGGTATCGCGACGATCCTCACCTTCGTGCCGGTCTTCACCCGGGCAAGGGGCACTTTCGCCACCACGACCACCAATCGAGAATGATGCTCACTATATTGCATTCGGTCAATATGGCGAGCGCATCTCACCGTCGCCCGCCGCGTGGACGGGCGTCGGCCGCGCGGCTATAGTTGTGGCGGAGGTGTCGCCGTTGGCGCGCAAGGCGCTGCTGGTCACCCTGGGCTGCGCCAAGAACCTGGTCGACAGCGAGCACATGGTCGCCCTGCTGGAGCGGGCGGGCTACGCCGTGGAGGTCCGCGACGCCGAGGCGCTGGCCGACGCCCGGGCCGACCTGGGCCTGGTGAACACCTGCGGCTTCATCGCGGCCGCCCGGGCCGAGTCGCTGGGTGTCATCCACGAGCTGGCCCGGCTCAAGGAGGAGGGCAGGGTGGGCCGGCTCGTCGTGGGGGGGTGCCTGGCCCAGCGCTACGCCGAGGAGCTCCTGCGCCAGGTTCCCCAGGTGGACGCCGTGGTGGGCACGGGGGAGTTCCCGCGCCTGGCCGAGATCGTCCGGGCGCTGGGTCGCGGCGAGCGGGTGCGGGCCGTCGCCGGGCCCGCGTACCGGTACGACGCGGCCCTGCCGCGCACCCGGCTCACGCCCCCCTACACGGCCTACGTGAAGATAGCCGAGGGGTGCGACCACGCCTGCACCTTCTGCGTCATCCCGGCGCTGCGCGGCCGCTACCGCAGCCGGCCGCCGGAGGCGATCGTGGCCGAGGTGGAGGCCCTGGCCGCCGAGGGCGTGCGCGAGGTGAACCTGGTGGCCCAGGACTGCAGCGCCTACGGGCGCGACCTGGCCGGGCGCCCGCTGCTGCCCGAACTGCTGGCGCGGCTGAACGCCGTCCCCGGCCTCCGCTGGATCCGCCTGCTCTACAACTACCCGACCACCTTCACCCGCGAGATAGCCACGGCCCTGGCCGGCCTCGACAAGGCTTGCCACTACGTGGACCTCCCGTTCCAGCACGGGAGCGACCGGATCCTGGCGGCCATGGGCCGGGGCGGGCGGCGGGCCGACCTGCTGCGGCGGTTGGAGCAGATCCGGGCCGTCCTGCCGGACGCCGTCTTCCGGAGCTCCTTCATCGTGGGCTTCCCCGGGGAGACGGAGGCGGACTTCCGCGCCCTCCTCTCGTTCCTCCGGGAGGCACGCCTGGACTACGCCGGCTTCTTCGCCTACTCGCGCGAGGAGGGGACGCCGGCGGCGGAGCTGCGGCGTCAGGTGCCCGAGGACGTCAAGGAGCGGCGGCTGGCCAGGGCGATGGCGGTGCAGGAGCGCGTCAGCCTGCAGCGCAACCAGGCGCGCGTGGGGCGGGTGCTGGAGGTGCTGGTGGAGGGGGAGGAGCCCGGGCAACCGGGCTTCTTCCGGGGGCGCTGGCGCGGCCAGGCGCCGGAGGTGGACGGCTGCGTCATCTTCTCCGCGCCCGGTCCCCTGCGTCCCGGGGAACTGGTCGACGTGCGCGTCACCTGGGCCGAGGAGTACGACCTGCGCGGCGAAGCGTGCGGCGCGCCCGCCGCGGGGCGGCGAAAATGAAAAGCGCCCTGGCGTTGCAAGGCGCTTTCGGCGGAGAGACTGTTCCCGGGGCCGGTCAGAGCTTCACGACGTTCTTCGCCTGAGGGCCCTTCGTGCCCTGGACGACCTCGAAGCTGACCCGCTGGCCCTCCTCGAGGGTCCGGAAGCCGTCCTCCAGGATGGCGGTGTAGTGGACGAACACGTCGCCCTCCCCGTCATCCCGCGTGATGAAACCGTACCCCTTCTCCGCGCTGAACCACTTCACCACGCCCTGCAACTTCGCTACCTCCTAACTGCCGTACCGGCTCAGGCGTTGCGAGCAGTATATCACAGGCCAGACCGATGGTCTACGAGAAAATCGGCTACCACCACCCGGTCCTTGCCCCGGCGCTTGGCGGCGTACAGCGCCTCGTCGGCCCTGGCGATCAGCTCCCGGAGCGTGTCCCCGTGGGTGGGGAAGCAGGCGACCCCTATGGAGGCGGTCACGCGGCGGCGCAAGGGCAGGGCGGCCAGGGCCGCGCGGAGGCGTTCCGCCACCGCCGCCGCCTCCGTGCACGGGGTGTCGGGGAGGATGACGGCGAACTCCTCGCCACCGTACCGCCCCACCGTGTCCACGGCGCGCACGTTCTCCCGCGCCACCCGCGCCAGGCCTTGCAGCACCTCGTCGCCCGCCTGGTGGCCGTGCTCGTCGTTGTAGGCCTTGAAGTCGTCCAGGTCGATCATCAGCACCGACACGAAGCCGCCCTCGCGCCGGGCGATGGCCAGCTGGCGCTCCAGCTCCTCCTCCAGGGAGCCGCGGTTGAGCACGCCCGTCAGGGGGTCGCGGATGGCCCGCTCGCGCAACTCCCGATGGTACTCGTCCAGCTCAGCCGACATGCGGTTGAAGGCCCGGGCGAGGAAGTCCCACTCCGGGACGGCGAAACCCGGCAGCTTGATCCCCGCCTGCCCGCGCGCCACCGCGCCCAGGGCGCCGATGATCTCGTAGAGGGGCTTGGTGAGGGAGAGGGAGAGGCCCCAGGACACCAGGGCCGCCAGGGCGAGGGTGAGCAGGCTGACGACGAGGGTCTGGCGGTGGAAGCGCCAGATGGGGGCGAACGCTTGGCGCAGCGGCACCAGGGAGAGGACGGTCCAGCCCGTCGCCCCCACCCTCGCCGCCGATCCGAGGTACCTCTCGCCCCGGGGGTCCACCCACGCCCCGCGGGAGCCGGAGGCGGCCAGGCTCTGGAGAGCCTCCGCCGGGACGGGCGTGCCGGCGCCGTCGCTACCGTGGCTGGCGTAGACGGTGAGGCGCTGGGAATCGACGACCAGGTAGCGCGCCGCGGTGTCCCGCTCGAGGCTGGCGAGCAACCGCGCCAGCTGGTTGTCCTTCTCCAGGTGGAGGCTGCCGGAGAGCACCCCGGCCACGGCGCCGCTGGCGTCGCGCACCGGCACGGACACCACCACGATCAGCCGTCCCGTCCTGGCGCGGAAGGCGTCGGACACGTACGGCTCGCCGGTGGCCAGGACCCGGCGCACGTACTCGCGCTCCGACAGGTCGGTGCCGATGAGGTCCGGCGAGGGCGGGTCGATGGCCAGCAGCCGGCCGTCGCGCCCGATGAGGGACATGCCGTCGAAGGGGAACCAGGGCTGGAGGTTCCGACGCAGCTCGGCTACGGCGCCCTGCAGGGCCTCCTGGTCCTGGTGGAGCAGGTCCCGGGTGGCGGCATGGGCGCTCAGCGTGGCCTTGGCGAGCTCGAAGACCGCCGTGATGCGCTCGCCCGTGCTCCGGGCCAGCTCGGCGGTGACGTGCTCGACCTGGGCGCGCGTCAGGTGCGCCATCGTGCGGGCGGCGGCGCCCCAGTTGACCAGTCCGGTCACGACGAGCGTGACGGTAACCAACAAGGCGACCCTGGTGGCAAAGCTACCGCGCCCCCAGAGCCGCGGCGGTGAGGATCGCTGCACCCCCTTGTCCCCTCTGCTGCTAGATAAGTGCAATGAGATGAAGGCTGGGCGGTCGCGCAGCCGGTTCTTTGCTCCCCAACTGGGCATATGCTACGGTAGTGTCCGATGAGGCGTCAAGAGGTCGGGCGCAAGCCGCCTTGGCTCAAGGTGAGGGTTGCCGCCACTGCGGCCGGCGCGACGGTGGCCCGCGCGCTGGCCGACCTGGGCCTCGGCACCGTCTGCCGCGCGGCGCGCTGCCCCAACCGGGGCCGCTGCTGGGGCCGGGGGACGGCCACCTTCCTCATCCTGGGCGACCGCTGCACCCGGCGCTGTCCCTTCTGCGCCGTCACGAGCGGCGACCCGCTGCCGCCCGACCCCGAGGAGCCCGAGCGCGTCGCCGCGGCCGCGGTGCGCCTGGGCCTCCGGCACGTGGTGATCACCTCCGTGACGCGCGACGACCTGCCGGACGGCGGCGCCGCCCACTTCGCCGCCACCGTCGAGGCGGTGCGCCGCCGCTGCCCGGGGGCGACGGTGGAGGTGCTGGTGCCGGACTTCGGCGGCGCGCCGGGCGCCCTGGAGGCGGTGCTGGCGGCGGGGCCGCACGTCCTGGCCCACAACGTCGAGACCGTGCCCCGCCTGTACCCGTCCGTCCGCCCCGGCGCGTCCTACGAGCGCTCCCTGGCCCTGCTGGCCCGGGCGCGCCGCGCCGGCGGGCGCCTGGTGACCAAGTCGGGGCTGATGCTCGGGCTGGGGGAGCGGGAGGAGGAGGTGCGCCGGCTCCTCCGCGACCTGCGCGCCGCCGGCTGCGACGTGGTCACCCTGGGCCAGTACCTGCAGCCGTCCCCGCAGCACCTGCCGGTCGCCGAGTACGTGCCCCCCGCCCGCTTCGCCGCCTTCCGCCGCCTGGCCCTGTCCCTAGGCTTCCGCGCCGCCCTCGCCGGCCCCCTGGTCCGGAGCTCGTACCACGCGGGCGACCTGTACCGAGCGCTCCGCTAGTGACAGCCGTTGGTGAGCAGGGCACACCACCGTTGGCAGGGCGTGTCAGGGTGGAGTCGGTTAAAGTGCCCAATGCGTCTACATAGCCGTTCACGATGTGGTGCATCGTCCCTTCCATGCCAGGGCTTCCGCGCCGGTGCCGGGCGGTGAAGCGGGTCGTCGTGCCCCGCCGGGCCGGCGCGGGGGAGGCATGCGCGGGGCGGCGCGGTCTTAGGAATGAAGCGGAGCAGGGGGTACTGCTGCGGTGGCGGGGGAAGGGGCGCGGA
>JBBIPI010000124.1:0-5051 GCA_037442985.1 Clostridiales bacterium | reverse complement strand
CAGCAAAGCGACCAGTGTGCACAATGAGAAGCGCCGGCGTCGCCTCGCCGCGAGCAGTGGTCGCTTTGAATCGGAATCACTGGTCGCGATGAATCGGAATCACTGGACGAATTCGTCGGAATACGCACCCCAGAGCGGCGCCGGCCGGACGGTCATGACGACGGAGCCCAAGTTCGTCCCGGACGAGGGGGTGGCCGTTCGCCTGGGGGAGGGCGTGGAATGCCGCATCCGCCTGATCGACTCCGTCGGGTACCCGGTGGAAGGGGCGCTCGGCTACACCGAGGACGACGGCCCCCGCATGGTGACTACCCCCTGGTTCGACTACGACATCCCTTTCGAGGAAGCGGCCGAGGTGGGGACGCAGAAGGTGATCAGCGACCACTCCACCATCGGCCTGGTGGTGACGACCGACGGCACCATCGGCGAGATCCCCCGCGAGAACTACGTGGAGCCCGAGCGGCGCACCGTCTCCCAGCTCAAGGAGCTGGGGAAGCCGTTCCTCATCATCCTCAACACCGCGCGACCCGCTGACCCCCAGACCGCGCGGCTGGCGCAGCAGATGGAGGACGAGTACGAGGCGACCGTCCTGCCCCTGAACTGCCTGCGCCTGGACCAGGAGGGCATCGCCGGCATCCTCAGGGAGGTCCTCTACGAGTTCCCCGTGCGGGAGCTGACCTTCCGGTTGCCCGGATGGGTGCAGGAGCTGGAACCCGCGCACCGCCTGCGCCAGGGCTTGGAGGAGGCCGTCGCCGCCGCCCGCGGGTCCGTCCGCAGGGTGCGGGACGTCGAGGGCGCCGTGCGCCGGCTGGCGGATCACGAGTGGCTGGCGGGCGCCCGCTTGGCCGTCCTCGACCTGGGGACCGGCACGGGTGAGGTGGAGGCGGAGGTCCGGGAAGAGCTGTTCTTCGAGGTCCTGCGCGGGATCACGGGCGTGGACGTCCACGATAAGCAAGCCTTGATCCGGGTGCTGCGCGAGCTGGTCTGGGCCCGGGACGAGTTCGAGCGGGTGAGCGAGGCCTGGCGCGAGGCCAGGGAGCTCGGCTACGGGATGGTGCTTCCCGACTTGCAAGACATGGATTTCCAGGAGCCCCAGATGGTCAAGAGGGGGAACCAGTTCGGGGTGCGTCTCAAGGCGCGGGCGCCCTCGTACCACATCATCCGCGCCGACGTGGACGCCGAGTATACCCCGATCCTGGGGACGGAGCGGCAGTCGGAGGACCTGGTCAACTACCTGAGGGAGAAGTTCGAGGACGACCCACGCCGCATCTGGGAGTCCAACATCTTCGGCAAGTCCCTGAACGAGTTGCTGCGCGACGGGGTGCGGGGCAAGCTGGACCGCATGCCGGAGCAGGCGCGGCGCAAGCTGCAGGAGACGCTCCAGCGCATCGTGAACGAGGGGAGCGGCGGCCTCATCTGCATCGTGCTCTGACGGCGCCCGCCCGGGGCGCGCCCCGCACCCACCCCTCGCCGGCTGAATATGCTGTCATCGCCGCCAGAGGGCGGTGACGGCGGTCGGCCGGGAGGTGCAGTTGGTGGAGGCGGGCAGGCGGGTGGCGGTCGCGGGGCAAGACGTCCAGCAGGCGGCCCCGCTCGTGGAGGCGCTCGCGCGCTACGCCGAGGGCGGCGTGGCGCGCTTTCACATGCCGGGACACAAGGGCGGGGCGGGGATCCATCCCCGCCTTAGGCACCTGTTGGGTGCCCGGGTGTTCCGCGCCGACGTGACGGGCGTGGAGGGGATGGACGACCTGCACCAGCCCACGGGGGTGATCGCCGCCGCCCAGGAGCTGGCGGCGGCTGCCTTCGGTGCGGACCGCTCCTACTTCCTGGTGAACGGCACCTCCGCGGGGGTGCAGGCCATGCTCCTGGCGACGTGCCGGGACGGCGACCCCGTCGTCCTGCCCAGGAACATCCACAAGTCGATCCTCTCGGGGGTCATCCTCAGCGGCGCCCGCCCCGTCTTCGTGCAGCCGGAGCTCGATGGCGAGCTGGGCCTCGCCCTGGGCGTCACCCCGGAGGCGGTGCGGCAGGCCCTGGCCCGGACGCCCGGCGCCCGGGCCGCCCTGGTCCTCTACCCGACCTACCACGGGGTGGCGGCCGACGTGCGGGGGCTGGCCGCCGCGGCTCACGATGCCGGCGTGCCGCTGCTGGTGGACGAGGCCCACGGCCCCCACTTCCGCTTCCACCCCGTGCTGCCCGCGCCCGCCCTGGAGGGCGGGGCCGACGCCTGCGCCCAGGGGATGCACAAGATCGCCGGCGGGCTCACCCAGGCGTCCATCCTGCACGTCCGCGAGGGACGCATCGACGTGCCGCGGCTGGAGGCGGCGCTCCGGCTCATCCAGACGACGAGCGCCTCCTACCTGTTGCTGGCCTCCCTGGACGCCGCCCGCCTGCACCTGGCCACCGAGGGGCGGCAACTGCTCGACCGCGCCCTGGCCCTGGCCGCCTGGGTGCGGGAGCGGGTCAACGCCATCCCCGGTCTGTACGCCTTCGGCGGGGAGCGGCTCGGGCGCCCGGGGGCGGTGGGGCTGGACCCGACCAAGGTCACCGTCACGGTCAAGGGGCTCGGGCTGAGCGGACAGCAGGTGGAGATGATCCTCCGCTATCGCTTCGGCATCCAGGTGGAGATGTCGGACCTGTTCCACGTCCTCCTCATCGTCGGTTTCGGCAACAGCGAGGAGGAGGCGCGGCGCGTGGTGGCGGCCCTGGAGCAGGTGGCGCGGCAGGCGCCCGGCCTCCGCGAGGAGCGGGTGGTCGGCCTGCTGGCAGAGGCGGAGCGCCTGGGCGCGCTGCCGCCCCTGCCGGAGGTGGCGGTCACGCCGCGGGAGGCCTTCTTCGCGCCCTGCCGGCCGGTCCGCCTGGAGGAGGCGGCGGGGTGCGTCAGCGCCGAGGTGGTCACCTGCTACCCGCCCGGCATCCCCCTCCTCTGTCCGGGGGAGAGGGTGTCCCGGGACGTGGTCGACCACCTGCGCCTCGTGCGGAGGTCCGGGCTGCGCGTCTCCGGCCCCCGCGACCCGAGCCTGGAGTACCTCCACGTGCTGTGAGAGCGCCCCGCCCTGGCCCCTGCTGCCACGGCGGCTAGGGCCGGGCACCGGTGAAGTAGCGGGCCAGGCCCTCGGCGACGGCGGCGGCCAGGCGGTCCCGGTAGGCGGGATCGCTCAGGCGCGCCCGGTCACCGGGATTGGTGAGGAAGCCGAGCTCGACGAGGACGGCCGGCCCCTCGAACTGGGCGGTGACGTAGAAGTCCGCCGCGAGGGCCTCCCGGTAGTTGTCGGGCTGCAGGCGCACCAGCTCTTCCTGGATCAGCAGGGCCAAGCGCTGGGCCTCCGGCTGCCCGGGCGGGAAGAAGGTCTGGGCGCCGAACTGGCTTGGGTCGGGGAAGCTGTTGGCGTGCAGGCTGACCAGGACGTGGGCGCCGGCCTCCCGGGCCAACTTGAGCCGGTGGTCGAAGTCGGCGCGGTTGTCGGCGGCGTAGGCGACGTCCTGGTCACGGGTCAGCAGGGCGCGGCCGCCCCGGCGCTCGATCTCGGCCTTCAGCCTCCGCGCCACGTCGAGGTTCAGGTCCTTCTCCACCAGGTCGCCGTGACGGACGCCGCCGTCGAACCCGCCGTGGCCCGGGTCGACGGCCACCACCCGGCCGGCGAGGGGAGCGGCCGGCGGGCGGTGCAGGAGGAGGGCGGCGGTCACGGCGGCGCCGGTCAGCGCCGCGGCGCCGGCAACCTGCGCCGCCAGCGGCAGACCGACCAGGAGCACGACCAGGTGCCGGCGGGCCACGGGAAGCTGCCCCCCCTCCCGCGTTCAAAGGAGGGTTATGGGCGGACGGCGCTCCGTATGACCGCTAACCTACGAAGCGGTGCGAGCCGATGGTGGCCCGCCAGGGCAGGCTCCACAGAAACGGGTTGGTCACCGTGCGCCAGTTGAAGAAGTACAGGGCGCCGCCGCTCGGGTCCCACCCGGCCAGGGCATCGCGGACCGCCTGCCAGGCGGTGGCGGTGGGCGGGTTCCAGATCCACCCGTTGAGCACCGGCTCGAACTGCCAGGGCTCGTAGATGACCCCGGCGATGGTGTCGGGGAAGAGCGGGCTGCGCACCCGGTTCAGCACCACGGCCGCCACGGCCACCTGGCCGGCGTAGGGTTCCCCGGCCGCTTCGGCGGTGACCAGCCGCGCCAGGAGATCCATCTCCGCCGGGGAGACGGCCAACCCCGGGGAAGAGGCCGGCGCCGATCCCCCGGCGGTGGGGATGAGGAGGGTGGTGCCCGCGTAGATCGTCGTCCCGGTCAGACCGTTGGCCGCCTGGATGGCCTCGACCGTCGTGCCGTACCAGCGGGCGAGCTTCCAGAGGGAGTCGCCCCACTGCACGTAGTGGGTGGTGGCCGCCAGACCCGGGGCCGCCCAGCCCAGGGTGAGAGCTATGGTGAGGGCCAGGGCCGCGGCGCCGCGCGCCAAACGCTGTGACATGGCTCGTGCCTCCTTTCACGCCTGCGGGGTTAGCTGACGGGTTCGGTAGAAAGGAGTCTCCCGCCGGTGCGGTGGCTCGGCCGGCCGTCCGGACCGCACCGGTTCACCCCTGGCCCCTGTCCGGGGCCGCCTCGGTTCCCCCGCCCTGCACGCCAGCCGTGCAGGTTCGGCGCTCTCCGGCTGGCATTTTACATAACGCACCGCCGGTGCCACAACCCTATAATTTCTGCCAACCAAGCCGGGCCGGCGTTGCTGGTTCCTGCGCTGTTTGGTTTAAAATGGGCTTCCAGGGGGATGGGTTATGGACCGGACGCGGGTCTTCTCGGTGGCGGAGAGGGTCATCGTCTTCGACACGCTGGACGAGGTGCTGGACCGCCTGGCCAGGACCGCCCTGGAGGCCGCCAGCCCAGCCGACGCCGTCACCATCGAGGTGGTGGACCGCGTCGCGGGCACCGTGGCGGTGATGAAGGGACTGGGCGTCTCGCCTGCCTTCCTGGACCGGACTTCGACAGTAGCAAGGCACACGGAGGGCGTAGAATGCCTTGAGCCGCAAGGGTTTGCTGGTCAGGGGGGAATGACGGGCGTGTAACTACGC
>JBBIPI010000123.1:0-5071 GCA_037442985.1 Clostridiales bacterium | reverse complement strand
AGCCCGACCTCGTCGTGCGCGCCGTGGGCAAGACGCCGCCGCCCCAGCCCCCGCAGGTGCTGCCCTGGGGCGTGGACCGCATCGACGCCGACTTGGTCTGGGGCACCGCCACCGGCACCGGGGTCAGGGTGGCGGTGCTGGACACGGGCATAGATCTCTCCCACCCCGACCTCGCGGCCAACATCGCCGGCGGCTACAACGCCGTCAACCCCCGCAAGGCGCCCAAAGACGGCAACGGGCACGGCACCCACGTGGCGGGGGCCATAGCGGCGGTCAACAACTCCGTAGGCGTGGTGGGGGTCGCTCCCACCGCCCGCCTCTACGCCGTCAAGGTATTGAGCGACTCGGGCTTCGGCTGGCTCTCCGACATCATCGAGGGCATCGACTGGTCCATCAGAAACAGCATGCAGGTCATCAACATGAGCCTGGGCTCCTCCTCGGACAGCCAGGCCTTCCACGACGCCGTCACCGCCGCCTACAACGCCGGCATCACCATCGTCGCCGCCGCCGGCAACGACGGCCCGGCCGACAACACGGTCAACTACCCCGCCCGGTACCCGGAGGTCATCGCCGTGGCCGCAACCGACCAGACCGACAACCTGGCCTCCTTCTCCAGCCGCGGCCCCGAGGTGGACCTGGCGGCGCCCGGCGTCGGCATCTACTCCACCTACAAGGGCGGTTCCTACGCCACCCTGAGCGGCACCTCCATGGCGGCGCCCCACGTGGCGGGCACCGCGGCCCTGGTGCTGCAGGTCAACCCCGGTATCGGCCCGGCCGCGGTGCGCTCCCATCTGGTCGGCACCGCGGAGCCCGTGGCCGGGTCCCCCTACCCGCTGGTGGACGCCCAGGCCGCCGTCACCACTCCGGTCCCGGTTCCCTGACGCGCCCGGGTCTGAGGGGAGGTACCGCGGCCATCCGGGCAGCGAGCCGTCAGCTGCGAGCGGCCTGCTACGACCAATCGGAGCGGAGGCTCACCGCCGTCGCGTGCCTCGGAATGGCGTCGGCCTTGTATGACCTAAGGAAATCCGCGACCGCCTCGGTGTCCGACCGGGCTCGCTGGCCATCCGTCGGCCGGTGCCGCCCGAGGAGTGGGAGCAAGCCCGTGTCCAGGCCTTGCGGGAGGCGGTGTCCCCCACCCGTGCACCCCTCTCCCCGCCTAATCAGGGCGGAGATTGAGCATGCCTAAGCCCGCTGAGGCCTTCCTCGATACCTCCTTCTTGGTCCGGTATCTCACTGACGATCCCCAGGGGCTCGCTAGGCGGGCGGCGGACGTCATCGACGGCGATCGCCGGCTAGCCGTGAGCACGGTGGCCCTGGCCGAGACCGCCTCCGTCCTCACCCATGTCTACGGGGTTCCCCGCCGCGCCGTGGTCGACCAGCTCATCGCCCTGTCGCAGAAGGAGAACATCGTGTCCCTGCACCCGGGCAAGGCCATCTTGATTGAGGCCCTTCTCCTCTGCCGTCCCTCCGGACGTGTCTCCTTCGCCGACGCCCTCATCTGGGCCGAGGCGAGGGCCGGCGGCCCGCCCGTCGTCCACACCTTCGACGAGCGCTTACCGGCGCTGGGCATCCAGGTCCACCCCTGAGACAGCCATGTTGTGCGAGCTTTAATAATGGCTCCGGGGCAAGATCCTTGAGCGCGTGCGGCACCTGGCCCTGATGCACGGGATCCTGGTGGTAGAGCGGAACCCCGCCTGGACCAGTCAAGTCTGCCCGCGGTGCAGCCGCCTGGGGGAGAGGTTCTCCCGCGGCGGGCGCGGCTACCCGAGTCGCTTCCGCTGCGGGCGCTGTGGCTGGACAGGAGATGCGAACATCGTGGCGGCCCTGAACCTGAAGAAGAAGTGGGACCGGGACTTCCGGTACCCCACGGAGGAAGAGTTACCGGCCGCCGAACCAAGACGCGCCCGGAAGGGTGGCGCAGCCGCGAGTCATGAAAAGGTCCCGGAGGCGGCATGATACCGCTTTCGGCGGGGCCAACCCGGAAGGGGACGCCCCGGCGGCCCGAGGCCCTGGAGGCCCCCGTGAGGGGGCCGGTGGTGGGGCTGGCGCTGGCGGTGCGAGAGTGGCGCAGCGGCGTGGCCCCCGAGAGGCGCACCGCGGCTCCCTGCTCATGGGCCCGCTGGACTCACGCGCCCGAGGCGGGCCTCCATCCCCGGCAGGGGCGGCGCGAACAGCGGCTGTCCGGGTTTGTCAAGCGAATCGGGCGGCTGCTGACACCACCTGCTCACCGGCTGCTCGCCGGCATGCCGGAGACGGCGGCCGGCAGCGAGCAGCACTCGGGGAGGCACACGGGCTCGAGCCCGCGGGCGCGGGCGTGGAACAGGGTTTCCTCGGTAGGGAAGGCGATGGCGTCGATCCCGGCGTCCACGCAGAGCCGCTCGGCTTCCCGGCGGAGGGGACCGCCCGGCCGCGCGCAGCCGAGGGAGACGAAGAGGTCCGGCGCCAGTACCCGCGCTACCGCCGCCAGCCGCGCCACCTCCTCCGCGGGCGGCGGCGCCACCCCCGCCATGGGGGTGCCGGGCAGGGGCATGAGCATCACCAGGACGAGCCCCGGCGGCCGGGCGTCCACCACCCAGGACAGGGCCTCCCACTCGCCGCGCACCTGGCCGTAGTGAAGCCCCACCACGATGTGGGGCACCACGGCCAGCCCCTCCTCCAGCAGCAACTCCAGGCTGCGCCGGTAGTCGGCCGGCGCGCGGTCCAGGTGATACACCCGGTGGATGGTCCCGGCGTCGCCGATGAGGTCCAGGAGCACCTGGGCCACGCCGGCCTCCCGCAGGGCCCGAGCCGTCTCCCCGTCCACGAGCCCCGTGTGGACGACTACCCGCAGGCCCAGCTCCGCTGCCCGGGCCAGCCCGTCCAGGTAGGGCGCCAGCGGCACGGAGCCCTCCGGCGTGCAGCCGCCCGTCAAAAGGAGGCCGCGCGCCCCCCGCTCGGCCAGGCGCTCCACCAACCGTCGGAACCCGCCGGGCGGGCCCGCCGGGCGCAGGGACCGCAGGATCTGGGCGCCGCAGTGATCGCAACCCAGGGCACAGGCCGGCCCCGTGACGCTGACGGCCGGGAAGCAGGCGCCGCCCGTGCCCGGCCCAGCCGCGCCGGCACCTTGGCGCCCCTCCCCGGCGCCGCCAGCCGCGGTCCCCGCCCCCTCGGCTGCAGCGAAGCCGCCGCAGCGGTAGCCTTTTACGCCTGGCGCCGACACCACGAGCCGCGGGCCGGAGCGCCGCCTCGTCACCGCCCACGCTTCCTCCAGCAAAGGCTCCAGCGGGGCGAGGCGGGCCTCCCGCAGAGCGTCAGCCGGCGGCCTGCCACGGGTGGCGCCACCCTGCTCAGAAACGGGTCGCATCTCCCAGTTCCTCCCGCAGCTCGCGCCGGATGGCGGCCAGGTCCTCCGGCTCCGGCCGGAAGGGATAGTTGCGCAGGATGCCCCCCGGCCGCTCGTTCCCGTAGGGGCGGTTGCAGGCCAGCTCCCCGTCCTCGCCGGGGCAGCCCGCCGTCATGAAGGCCCGCCCGTCCAGCAGATGGGGCTCCACGTCCACCCCGAAGTCCACGATGCGCCCCGCCGCGTCGAACTCCATGGCCTCGGCCCGGGCCACGCCCGAGTTGATGAGATAGCGGGCGAGCTGGACGCGGCGGTAGTGGCCCACGGGCGGCGGCTCTGCACCAGCCAGCCGCGAGCCCGCCTCGGGATAGAAGGAGAAGAGGTGGGTCACGGCGCCCAGGTCGTGGCCGCCCTGGATGCATTCCACCATCTCCCGCTCCGTCTCGCCCAGCCCGGCGATCAGGTGGACGCCGGCCTGCCCCGGGCCGAAGACCTCGACGCACCAGCGCACCACGCGCCAGGAGTGGTCCCAGTCGTGGGGGCTGCCCGTGGCCCGTCCCCGGTGACGGGCGAAGAGCGCGGGCGTGGCGGCATCAAGGGCCACCGTACCCCGGTCGGCGCCGGCCGCCCGCAGGGCTTCCACGTCCTCCCGGTGCCGGAAGAGGACCGCGCTCATGAGGACGCTGACGGGCAGCCCCGTCTCCCTCCGGAAGAAGGCCGTCTGCGCCACGGCGTCCTCCAGGGCGCGCGGGTGGGTCAGCATGCCCACGCACACCCGCCGCAGGCCGCCGCAAGCATCGCGCCCCGCCGCCGGCACGCTCGTGCCGGCCGAGGCCGCCCCGGTACGGCCGTTCGCCGCCCGGGCCGCCCGCGCCCGTTCGGCCAGGACCTCCACCGGGTATTCCGGCCACGGCACCCGGATGAAGGTGCGGCCGGAGGGTGGCTCCACCCGCTCGCGCGCCAGGCCGCAGTAGGTGCAGTTGGCGCGGCAGCCCGCCTGGTAGACCTGGAGCAGGTTGAGGCAGCCGGTGCTCGCGTTCCGGTGAAACCGGCCGCGCACCAGGCCCAGGGCCATGGCCGCCGCCGTGCTGGTGGCCATGCGGCTCAAAGCGCCGCCGCCGTTCCCGCCGTCTCCACCCGTTCCAGACACCCCTCGTCACCTTCCTCCCAGAACTGCCGGAAACCGACCCACGTCCGCCGGACCACGTCCGCGAAGGGCCGGCAGCCCTCGCGCAAAAGGACGTCGCGCTCGACCAGCCGGCGGGCGGCCCGCGCCAGGTGCGGCCCATAGAGCCTCTCCAGCTCCGCCCCGTACCGCGCCAGCGCCGCCTCACCCCGCCGGCGGAACTCGGCCGCGGCCTCGCCGGCCAGGAAGCCGCTCGTCACCGCGCCGGTGATCCCCGCCCCCGTAACCGGGTGGGCCAGCCCGGCCGCGTCCCCCACCAGCAGCCGACGGCCGCCGCCAAGCGGCTGCACCAGGCCCCCGGCGGGAATGAGTCCGCCCGTGGGGTCGCCGAGCTCCCCCCGGACGAGCCCCCGGTCCGCCAGCCAGCGGTGGAAGGCGGCCAGCAGGCTCCGCAGGCGAGCCGCACCAGCGGAGCGGTCGGCACCCACCCCCACGTTGGCCGTCTCACCCTTGGGGAAGAACCAGGCGTACCCCGCACCCAGAGCCGGGTGTAGGTACACCTCCGCCTCCGCCCGGGCCCCGGCGGGGGTGCAGCGCACCCTCCCCTGGAGGGCCAGGATGAGGCG
>JBBIPI010000122.1:0-5147 GCA_037442985.1 Clostridiales bacterium | reverse complement strand
CCGGGCCGGGGCGGCCAGCGCGGCCGGTCCACCCAGACCCCCCGCCATGGCCGCCGCGGAGCCCGCGGGCAGCACCGGCATCGGCTCGACGCCCAGGAAGCGGGCGCTGGCAGCGCGGCCTCGCACCCGCTCGATCCGGTAGCGGAGGTTGCGCTCGTCGATGTACTCGTCGCCCGGACGGACGCGCCGGCCGGTCTGGAAGATCACCCGCCCGGCCTCGTCGCGGACGGTGAAGACCGGGCCGCGCAACACCTCGTCCGCGGCGTGGACGCGGGCGCCCAGGGCCCCGGCGCCCGCCGCCACGAGCGCCGCCAGGGCGACCGCAGCCAGCAGACCGGCGGGACCCTCGTCTCCGCCTCCCGCGGCCGCACCGCCGTCAGGCCGGGCCGGCCCGCCTCCTTCCCCTCCGATCCTCACCCGTCCCCTCAATCCCCGCAACAGCCCCGCGGGACGATCCCGGCTCGGACCACCCTGGAGGGCCTCGCGCGTCTCGCCGATGATCTCCGCCAGGGCCACGGCCAGGAAGCCCGCCACCACGCTGGCGTCGAAGACGCCGGCACCGCCGATGGCGTTGAAGGCGCCGGGGACGCGGCGGAGGGCGTTCTCGGACACGATGAGGACGTCGGCCACGATCACCCCGAGCGTGCCGGCGATAAAGGCCGAGCGCCGGGAGCGTCCGAAGAGGTAGGCGACCAGGCCGCCAATCACGCCCGGCAGCAGCGTGGCGTCGAGGGGTACGGGGAAGCGGGACGGACCCGGGTCGGGCGGTACGAGCTTGTCGGTCGCGTAGACGGCGGCCCCCGTTACCAGCGCGGCCACCACCGCCCGCCACTTCTCCATCCGCGTCCCCGCGGAGACGATCAGGTAGACGGCCACCGCCAGGGGGGCGAGGGCGCCCCCCAGGTCGACGGAAAGGGCCGGTCCCAGGCGCACCTCCGGCAGGAAGGCCCCCAGGAGCATCACGCCCAGGACTGCCAGGGCCTGGACGTCGGTCAGGCGCATGCGATCGAGGACCCGTTGGCCGGCTCCCAGGAAGATGAGCGCGGCGGCGGCCAGGATGATGACGAGACCGATGGGCGTGGCGTCGAACACGGCCTGGCTCTCCTCCTTCCCAGGCGCTATCCTCTCCCCGCGCGCCGGCACCTATGCCGCCGGCGGCGCATAGCCGGCCAGGTGCCGGCGCAGATTAGTTGCGGACAGAGACGGCAGAGGAGGGCGACGGCAGGTGCAGTACACCGACAGTTTTCAGCAGTTCACCCGGGCGCTGGCCGACGCGTTGCAGCTGGCCCGCACCACGGGTGTTGGCCAGCAACAGATCGTGGCCAGGGCGGAGGATGTGGGGGACTGGCTCAACCGGACGGTGCCGCCCGTGAGCCCCGAGCAGCGCCTGCTCAAGGAGCTCTGGGACGCGAGCACCGACCAGGAGCAGCAGGCCATAGCCAGCGCGCTGGTGAAGATGATCCAGAAGAGGGCCCCCGGCCTTCACTGAGCGTACCGGTCGAGCTGCCGGAGGGACAGCGCCAGGTTGAGGTGCTCCAGGCCCACCTCGTCCTCCCCGCGCAAGTCGGCCAGCGTCCTGGCCACCTTCACCAGGCGCTCCAGACCCCGCGGGTTCAGCCCCAGGTTGCGGTAGGCGGTTTGCAGCCATCCTTCGACCTCGGGATCCAGGCGGCAGAAGCGGCGCACGTGGCGCCGGGTCATCTCGGCGTTGCAGGTGACCGGCTCGCCCCGGAAGCGGTGCGCCTGTCGCTCCCGCGCCTCGGCCACGCGGGCGCGCACGACGGATGAGGGCTCACCGCCCTCTCCGCCCAGCAGTTGCCCGGCCTCGAGGCGCCGGACGTAGACGTGCAGGTCCAGGCGGTCCAGCAGCGGCCCGGACAGGCGCTGCCGGTAGCGCCGCACCTGGGCGGGCGTGCAGACGCAACGTCCCTCCCCGTCGCCGTGGAACCCGCACGGGCACGGGTTGCCGGCGGCGACGAGGGTGAAGCGGGCCGGATAGACGGCGGCGCCGCGGGCGCGGGCGACGTACACCCTGCCGTCCTCGAGGGGCTGGCGCAGGGCCTCCAGGGCGTCCCGGGCGAACTCCGTCACCTCGTCCAGGAAGAGCACACCCCGGTGGGCCAGCGTCACCTCGCCGGGCCTCAGGCGCGGGCCGCCGCCGACGAGGGCCGCCACGGACGCCGAATGGTGGGGCGCGCGGAAGGGCCGGGCCACGAGCAGGCCCGCGCCCGGCGGCAGGAGGCCCGCGGAGCTGTAGATGGCCGTCACCTCCAGCGCCTCGTCCCGCCCGAGGGGCGGCAGAATGCCCGGCAAGGCCCTGGCCAGCATGGTCTTGCCCGCCCCCGGCGGCCCCATCAGGAGCAGGTTGTGGCCCCCCGCGGCCGCGACCTCCAGCCCAAGCCGGGCGTGAGTCTGGCCGCGCACCTCCGCCAGGTCGACCGCCTCCACCCCGCGCGGCGCCCGAGGCGCGGCCGCGACCGGAGCGGGGGTCCAGGTCTCCCCCCTGAGCCAGGCCGCCACCTCCCGCAGGTGGGCGACGCCCACCACCTCCAGACCGCCCGCCAGGGCCGCCTCGGCGCCGTTGCCCCGGGGCACGACCGCGCCCCGGAACCCGGCCTGGCGCGCGCACAGCGCCAGGGGCAGCGCCCCCGCCATCGGCCCGATGGCGCCGTCCAGGGAGAGGTGGCCGGCGAAGACGAAGCCCTGGCACCGACCGGCAGGAACCTGCCCCGAAGCCGCCAGCACGCCGACGGCGATGGGGAGGTCCAGGTGGGGCCCCTCCTTGCGGAGGTCGGCGGGAGCCAGGTTGACGGTGATGCGCCGCACGGGGAAGTCCAGACCGGCGTTGCGCACGGCCGCCCGCACCCGCTCCCGCGACTCCCGCACCGCGGCGTCGGGCAGCCCCACGATGTCGAAGGCGGGGAGGCCGCTGGCGACGTCCACCTCCACCTCGACGATGGTCCCCTGCAACCCCGTGAAGACGCAGCTCGCGACCCGTGCCAGCATGTCCCGATCGGCCAGTATGATACCAGAAACTGGTACGGACCGCTACCCCCGGGATGCGGGGAGCGTCAGGAAAGGACGAAGCGCTCCAGAGCCGCCGCCACGCCCTCGCTGTTGTTGTCCGGAGCCACCCAGGCCGCCAGGGCGCGCAGGGCGGGCGTGGCGTTGGCGACCGCCACGCCCAGGCCGGCCCAGGCGAGCAGCCCGGCGTCGTTGTCCCCGTTGCCGATGGCCAGCACCGCCGCGGGCGGGACGCCCAACTGGCGGGCCAGGTCGGCGACGGCCCGCTCCTTGGCGACGCCCGCCGCCACCACGTCGAGGCTACCCGGGTTGGGGCGGTGCAGGCCGAGCCGGCCGTCCCAGCGGCGCCGCACCGACTCGGCCGCCAGCCCCACCAGGGAGGGCTCCCCCCTGACGACGATCATGTCCGGGCCGGTCCGCCGGCCGCCCAGGGCCTCCGCCAGGTCGGCCACCGGCACCACCCTTAGGCCGTGGGCGGCGTAAAAGGCGCCGGCCTCCGGATCCAGATGTGGACCCAGCAGGGTGCGGCCGCAGACGGCGCAGGCGTGGAGCCCGCTCCCCGCCAGGCCGGCGGCCACCTCCGCGGCCAGCGCGCGCCCCAGTCCCCGGCGGAACCTCAACCTCCCGCTGACCGGCTCGCGCACCACGGCACCGTTGCAGCACACCACCGGCAGGCGCACCCCCAGCGCCAGGGCGTGACGGCGGACGGCGGCGAACGGCCGGCCCGTGACCAGCACGACGCCCACCCCTCGCGCCTGCGCCTCCGCGATGCGACGGGCCGTCCGCCCCCCCACCTCGCCGCCGTCGGACAGCAAGGTGCCGTCCACGTCCACGGTCACCAGCCGGATGGGGGTCATCGCCGCCGGCGACCTCCCGTTGCCCGCGGGCCCCGGTGGTGATATAAGTGAGTTGGCCGGCCGTTTAGGAAAGGGATAAGTTGCAAATGATGCATCCCTCCGACCGACTCAACCTGCACCAACTGGCGGTGTTCCAGGCCGTCGCCCGCCGCCTCAGCTTCTCCCGCGCCGCGGAGGAGCTCAACCTCAGCCAGCCCGCCGTCTCCATGCACGTCAAGCAGTTGGAGCGCGCCCTGGGGCTCGAGCTGTTCGAGAAGGTCGGCCGCCGCATCACCCTCACCGACGCCGGGCGCCACCTCCTCGAGTACAGCGAGCGGATCTTCGCCCTCATCGAGGAGACCCTGCAGTCCATGGAGGAGGTGAAGGGCGTCCAGCGGGGCAACCTGCGGGTGGCCGCCGACACCACCGCCGGCGTCTACGTCGTCCCCGACTACCTGGGGGCCTTCCGCCGCGCCTACCCGGGTGTCAGCATCTCCCTCGACGTGGGCAATCGGGCGGCCGTGACCAGGCGCCTGCTCCTCAGCGAGGTCGACATCGCCGTGATGGGGCAGGTCCCGCCCGACGGCGACCTGGTGGGCGAGCCCTTCCTCCCCAACGAACTGGTCGTCGTCGCCCCCCCGTCGCACCGCCTGGCGCACCGCTCGTCCATCCCGGTCGCGGAGCTGGCCGGGGAGCCCTTCCTGCTACGCGAGCCCGGCTCGGGCACCAGGGCCGCCGCCGAGCGCTTCTTCGCCGCCGCCGGGGTCCCGCTGACGGTGGCGATGGAGCTGGGCAGCAACAGCGCCATCAAGCGGGCGGTGGCCAACGAGCTGGGCATCGCCGTCATCTCCCGCCAGGCCGTCTCCTTGGAGGTGGAGGCGGGGATCCTCACGATCCTGGACGTGGAGGGGTTCCCCATCCTGCGGCACTGGCACGTGGTGCACCGGCGCTCGCGCCGTCTCTCCCCGGCCGCCCAGGCCTTCAAGGAACTCCTCCTGAACGGGACGGCGGTCAGGGACGGAACGCGTCCGGGATCCACTCCACCGTCGGCGCCCCGCCGGCCCAGCGGACGGCAGCCACGTCGAACCGACAGGGAGCGTCCCCCAAGCCCCTGACAGCCAGGAAGTGGCGCGCCACCCGGGCGAGGCGGCACTGCTTCCGCCGGTCCACCGCCTCGGCGGGCAGACCGAAGGAGGCGCCAGCGCGCGCCTTCACCTCGACGAACACGACGGTCTCGCCGTCCCGCGCCACCAGGTCGATCTCGCCCAGGGGACAGCGGTAGTTGCG
>JBBIPI010000121.1:0-5158 GCA_037442985.1 Clostridiales bacterium | reverse complement strand
CCCGGGCGATCCTTTTTCGCGGGCGCCGCGGCCCCGGCCGGCGGTATAATTACTGCCAGCCCAACCAACGTGCCGGCAAGCTGCTGAGGGGAGGGGATGGCAGTGGCCGAGCCGGTGGAGGAGACCAGGGTGGTCAGGGGGAGAACCGGGGACGGCCCGCCTGCGCCGCGGGAGGTGCTGGTGCGGGTCTACCAGGCTTTGCAAGAGAAGGGTTACGACCCCATGAGGCAGATCGCTTATTACCTCCTGACGGGTGAGCCGGCGTACATCACCGCCCATGGCGGCGCGCGCAAGCTCATGAGCTCCCTCGAGCGGGACGAGCTCCTGGAGGAGCTGGTCCGCTACTACCTCACCGGTCAGCGCGAGTGACCGCATGAAGGCCGACGTCCCCGCGCAAACTACCCTTCCAGAACTGGGTCAACTTCGGCCTGCGCGAGGTGACGCCGGTGAGAGCCACGGGCATTGTCCGCCGCATCGACGAGCTCGGGCGCATCGTCATTCCCATCGAGATACGCCGCACCATGAACATCCGGGAGGGCGACCCGCTCGAGATCTTCGTGGACCGGGACGGGGAGGTGATTCTCAAGAAGTATTCGGCTATCGCCGAGCTGGGCGACTTCGCCCGCGCCATCGTGGAGTCCTTGAACGAGTCGACGGGTCTCCTCGCCCTCATGACCGACAGGGACGAGGTGGTGGCGGTGGCCGGCGGCCCGGCCCGGGAGTTCGTCGGCAAGCGGATCGGCCCGGTGGTGCTGAAGGCCATGGATGAGCGCGAGACGCTGGTGTTCACCCCCGCCGAGCACCGTCACCCCGGATCGGTCATCGGGGAGGAGGCGGAGCGGTGCGTGTTCGCCGGAGAGGTGATCGCGCCTGTGGTGGTTGGCGGGGACCCCTTGGGGACGGTGATCCTGGCCACGCGGGAGGGCGAGCGCGAGATCGGCGAGATCGAGGTCAAGCTGGCCGAGGCGGCCGCCGGTTTCCTGTCCCGCCATATGCAGGAGTGAGGCTCACCTCAGCGGGCGGCTCCCCTGCGGCGCCACTGCATCAGCGCCCGGAGGGGCTCGCGTTGCAGCAGCAGCCGCTGTCTCGTCGCCCGCAGGGTCACCGGGTTGAGATTCTCGACGCCGGTCTCCTTTTCGAGGAAGCGGAAGAGGCGCGCCACTTGGGCGCGGCTCACCGGGTGACCCAGGCGCGTGGTGAAGAACCGGTCGCAAGGACCCCGCCGCTCCCGCCGGTGGTAGTCGCGGAGGGCCGTCAGGGCCTCCCCGTTGAGCTCTTCCCACATCTCGCGCCCGCCGCGGCGCCAGCGGATGCGCCCGGCCGCCAGGTCCACGTCCTCCTCGCGCAGCTCGATGACCTCGCGCGCGGAGCAGGTGCACTGGAGGAAGAGGAGGAGCATGGCCCGGTCGCGCCGCGGGTTCTTGGAGAAGAGCAGGGCGCGCCACAGCCGCTCGATCACCTTGTCGCTGGTGGTGTGGTCCGCCGGGTGTGACATGGCCCACCTCCGGATGTCTGGGCGGCCGGGGGCCGCGGCGAACCTAGTGTCCCTCACCTCCCCGGCGCCCATGCGGTTGCGTGCCCCCGGCACAGTATACGCACGGGGGTCACGGCCGGGTGGCCCGCTCCTTGAGCTGGACGAAGAGCTGCCCCTGGGCGTCCAGGCTGCACAGGAGCACCTCCGCCGGGTCCCCGATCCCCTGCCGGGCGAGCTGGTTCCGGAGCCAGTCCCGGCTCTTGCCCAGCTCGCGCAGCATCTCGTCGTCGACCACCCCGTCCACGATCAGGTTCACGGGCAGCCCGGAACGGGGCGGGCTCAGGCCCAGGTCGGCAGGCTGCACCGGCCGTTTCTCGGCCTTGGGTATCACGCTCAGCTTGCCCGTCGGCTCCAGGACGGCGAACTCGACGTCGGCGACGTTGTGGATGTTCTTCTGGCGGAGCTGGCTCAGGAGCTCGTCCAGGTTGTAGCGCATGCTTCGCAGCTCCCGCTCGACGATGTGGCCGTGGGCGATGACGACGCTCGGCTTGCCCGCCACCCAGGCCCGCAGCCGCATGCTCTTGAGCATCAGCCAACTGAGGCTGATCTCGGCCGCGGCGATGGTGGCGACGGGGATGAGCCCGACCCATACGGGGTAGCGGTCCTCCTCGATGGCGATGATGGCCGCGTCGGCGATCATGATGGTCACGACCAGGTCGAGGGGCGAGAGGCTGGCGATCTCCCGCTTGCCCATGACGCGCATGATGAGGACGAGCACTAGGTAGAAGAGCAGGCTCTTGCCGAAGAGCGCCAGCGGCTGTGGTTGCGAACCGCCCTGCACCGTTTCCCCTCCCGCGCCGGCGTGCAAGCATAGGTTGAATGGATAGCCGGGCGCTTATCCTGCAGGCAGGAGTTTGGCGCCCGGCCGGGAATCATGCGGGCGGGGGGTGACGGCAGTGAGACTCGGTCCGTGGGAACTGGCACTCATCCTGGTGATCGTGCTGCTGATCATCGGGCCTAGGAAGCTGCCCGAGCTGGCGCGGGGGTTGGCGGGCGCCATCACCGAGTTCCGCAAGGGCCGCAAGGACCGGCAGGAGGAGACGGAGGGCGCCGATCAGGGCAAATGAGTGACCAGGACGGGATGACGGTCGTCGAGCACCTGGAGGAGCTGCGGCGACGGCTGATCGTCTCCGTGCTGGCGGTGGCCGGGGGGACGGTGGCCGGCTGGTTTCTGACCCCCCGGCTCCTGCCCGCGCTGCTGCGCCCGGCACGGGAGGCCGGCATCCAGATGATCTCCCTGGCCCCCGCCGAGCTCTTCTGGGTTTACGTCAAGGTTGCCGTCCTGGCCGGTCTCGTCCTGGCCATGCCCGTCGTGCTCTACGAGCTGGGCGCCTTCGTCTGGCCCGGCCTGGAGGCGCGGGAAAGGCGCCTCGTCCTGGTGCTCCTCCCGACGACCCTCGCCCTCTTCGCCGCCGGCATCGCCTTCGCCTACGCGGTGATGCTCGGCTTCATGTTCCAGTTCTTCGTGGGGTTTCGCACCCCGGGCGTCACGCCCAGCCTCTCGGTCGGCCACTATCTGTCCTTCGTGATCAACGTCATCCTCCCCTTCGGCTTCGTCTTCCAGCTCCCGGTGTTCGTGGCCCTCCTGGCGGTGCTGGACCTGGTCACGGCGGAGTTCCTGTCCCGGAACCGGAAGTACGCGGTCCTGGCGATCTTCGTCCTGGCGGCCGTCCTCACGCCGCCCGACCCCATCTCCCAGCTCGTCATGGCCGTGCCCCTCCTGGCGCTGTACGAGGTGAGCGTGTTCATCGCCCGGCTCATCCGGCCGCGCCGCCGCGCCCGCCGCGCGCGCGAAGCGTGAAGCCGGGGATGCCCCGCCGGGGTGCCGGACTTCCGCTCGGCGGGTCAGCCGGCCTGCCGCCTGGCGCGCTCGTAGCGGGCGGTGGCCACGGTGGAGATGCCGCCGCGGGGGCGGAAGGCGCAGGTGACCTCCAGGCGCACCGGGTCCAGCAGGCGGACCAGGTCCTGCAGGATGGCGTTCACCGCGTGCTCCTGGAGGATGCCCACGTTGCGGTAGCTGTGCAGGTAGTACTTGAGGCTCTTGAGCTCCACCAGCTTGCGGTCGGGTACGTAGCGGATGCGCAGTTCGCCGAAGTCGGGCAGGCCCGTCCAGGGGCAGACGGACGTGAACTCGGGGTCGACGTACTCGACCACGGTGTCGCTGCCCGGGTAGGCGAAGTCGAGGGCGACGAGCACGTCCCGGTCGACGGCCTCCATGCCCTCGACGTCGTAGCGCCGCTCGAACCCCCGGGCCGGCACGGCTCCCCTCCTCCTCCTTCTCCCTCGACCTCGGCCGTCCCTATTTTGACCTCGTCCCCGGCGACGCGGCAAGCGCCACCCAGGAGTTGCCTGGTGCTGACGGTGGCCGGGAGGGCGACGGTCCAGGAGCGGGTGGGGAAGTCGGACCTGGCGGTGCGAGTGCACCGGGGTCAGGCCAGCAGCGGTGGTGCCAGGTCCCTATGGTCCTTCCTCCGCCGCGGCGAGGGCGCGCTCGAAGTCGCCCAGGATGTCACGTTCCGGGAGGACGGCAGCGAACTCTGCCAGCCACTTACGGATGTAGGCGAGGTCCACGTTGCCCTGGCGGCGTACCAGCACGGTGCGCACGTCCTCCAGGTCCCGGGGCCGCCCGGCCACGCACTTGTGTATGATCAGGTCCTCGCACCCGATGAGCCGCACGCGCTTTCCCCCCGGCCAGGTGACGGTGACGGCCCGACGCATGACTTCCTCTTCGTACCCGGGTATGCCCAGGGAAAGGTCTACAGGAACCCCGTTGCTCGCCTGAAGCAGAAGAACGCGGGAGCGGCGGGCGAAGGCGACGGCGTCCGCCAGGCGGGGCTGAAAGCGCCGGGTGGCTTCGTCGAGGAAGGCATCGACCGTTTCCGCCGGCACCATGACGGTGATGTCCACATCCCGCGTGCCCCGCGGTTCGCCCCAATACTGGACGGCCAGCCCGCCGATGATGACGTACGGGATCCCCAGAGCCTCGAGGAAGGAGACGACCTCCAGGGCGGCGTCCAACGGGGAGGGCGGCGGCGCCGACATCACAGGCTCGCCCCGCGACTGAGGCGCCGGGTGGCCTCGCGCATGGCTGTCAGGACGGGGGACGGCCCGCGCCGGGGTGCGGCACCGGCCAGCGACACCAGCGCCAGGTAGAGGTCCAGCGCCGCTTGCTGATCTAACCCGGCCAGCCACCGCCTGCGCTCCCGGTCGATCACTGCCTGCGCTGTCCTCTGGCCGGCCAGCCACTCCCGTACGCCGTCTGCCTGCAGTGTGCCCTGCGGTTGCGGCCTCTCGTCCATCGCGGCATCACCGGTCAGAAGCTTAGCATACCTCCCAGCCCCTCACTGCGCGCGATGAACTGGGACTACCTGCTGGGGCGACCAGCCACCGTGGCTGTCGCTGCCGCAGCAGGCAGAGGGACGACGGGGCGGAGCGGCGCGGCAAGGCGCGGCAGCGTGAGCTGGTTCAGAAACATGTGAGACTGCAGGCGTAGACAAGGGTGCGGCTGGTGAATGCGTGGATGGCGTTGCGAGAGAGGGGTGCGAGCGATCGGGAGGCGTGCGAGGTGTTGGGCGTATCGAGGGCGAGTCTTTATCGTTGGCGGAGGCGGCTTAGGCAGGGGGG
>JBBIPI010000120.1:0-5185 GCA_037442985.1 Clostridiales bacterium | reverse complement strand
GGCTGGTCCTGCGGGGAGGTGGAGGTGACGGCGCCTCCGGGTGCCGGCGACGGGGTGGAGGCGGTCCCGGATGACGGGATGCTGGTCGTGCGCCAGCAGCAGGCGGACGACGGCACCGTCCGGCTCACCGTGGCGCGCCATCCCGGGCCCCCGCAGGGAGCCTGACCGGGCCGGGGCGGGCGGGAGGGGGGTGCCGCCGTGGAGCGCAAGATCCCCTGCCACATCGCCATCATCATGGACGGCAACGGGCGCTGGGCGCGGCGCCGCGGCCTGCCCCGGACGGCCGGTCACCGGGCCGGGCTGGAGGCGCTGCGCCGGGTGGTGCGGGCCTGCGCGGAGCTAGGGGTCCAGTACCTCACCCTCTACGCCTTCTCCACCGAGAACTGGCAGCGGCCGCGCGCCGAGGTGGGCGCGCTCATGGACCTGCTCGTGGAGGCCGTCGACAAGTACCTGGACGAGCTGGCGGCCAACGGGGTGCGGGTGCGGGCGATCGGCGACCTCGAGGGGCTGCCTCCCGAGGCGCGGGCCTCGGTGACGCGGGCGGTGGAGCGCACGGCGGGCAACGCCGGCCTCAACCTCGTCCTGGCCATCAACTACGGCGGCCGGCGCGAGATCGTCCGGGCGGTGCGGGCGGTGGCGCGGGACGTGCGGGAGGGCAGGGTGACCCCCGAGGAGATCGACGAGGAGCGCTTCGCCCGCTACCTGGACACCGCCGGCATCCCCGACCCCGACCTGCTGATCCGCCCCAGCGGCGAGATGCGGTTGAGCAACTTCCTCCTCTGGCAATCGGCCTACACCGAGATCTGGGTCACGCCGGTGCTGTGGCCGGACTTCGGCCGTCGGGAACTCCTGGAGGCCATCGGCGACTACCAGCGCCGGGAGCGCCGCTTCGGCGGCCTGGGTGAGGCCGGTTGCTGAGCTGGCGGGTGGCCAGCGCCGCCCTGGGGATCCCCCTCCTCCTCGGCGTCACCTACGTCGGCGGCTGGTGGCTGGCCGGCGCCACCGCCCTTCTGGGTCTGATCGGCGTCGGCGAGGCGGCCAGGCTGCTCCCCGAGGCAGGACGGCCGGCCACCTGGCTGGCGCGGGTGGCGGCGGTGGCCGTGGCCTTCGTGGCCTTGAGGGCTCCGCAGCTCGTGGGCGAGTTCCTGCTGGCCGCGGCGGTCCTCCTCCTGGCCGTCGAGGGTCTGGCGGCCGCCCGCTGCCCGGAGGTGGAGGAGGTCAGGGCGCGCGGGCGCGCGGCGGGGACGGGATTGCTCCTGCTGTTCTACCCGTCCTTCCCCCTGGCGCACCTGGTGCTCCTGGCGGGGCAAGGGGGCTTCGCCGCGGCGTGGTGGGCGCTCTTCGTGGTGTGGGCCGCGGACACCCTGGCCTTCTTCGTCGGCCGCTGGCGGGGCGGCCGGCGGCTGGCGCCGGCCCTGAGCCCGGGGAAGACGCTGGCGGGCGCCGCGGCGGGGTTGTTGGCGGCGGCCGGGATGGGCGCCGCGTACGGCGCCCGGTCCTTCGGCCTCCCGCTCTGGACGGGGGCGGCCTGGGGCGCCCTGGCGGGGGCGGCCGCCCAGGCGGGCGACCTGTTCGAGTCGCTGCTCAAGCGCGCGGCGGGGGTGAAGGACGCCGGCCGGCTGATCCCCGGCCACGGCGGCGTGCTGGACCGGTTCGACAGCCTCGCCCTGGCGCTCCCCGTGGCCTATTATCTTTTTTTGACGTGGCGCCCTTAGGACGGGCGCCGCGGGCAGGAGGGGGCGGCGGATGGAGACGCTCAAGGCCTACCTGTCTTATGCCGGCTTCCTCCTGGGCAGCTATCTGTTCCTGAAGTACCTCCTGCCCTTCGTCCTCCCCTTCGTGCTGGCCGTCTTCTTCGCCCTGCTCGTGGACCCGCCCGTCACCTGGCTGGAGCGGCGCTGGCGCCTGCCCCGTTCCCTGGCGGCGGCCCTGGTCATCGTCATCGTCGTGGGCGGCCTGGGCTTCTTCCTCGCCACGGGTGCCGTGCGGCTCGGGGCCGAGCTCCTCTCCCTCTCCACCGCCCTCCCGGACCTCTTCCAGCGGCTGACGGAGGGGGCGGCGCTCCTGGCGGACCTGCTGGGCGAGTTCTCGGCGACCCTGCCGCCCCTCTTCAAGCAGGCCGTCGACCAGCAGATCGCCCTGGTCTACCGCCTGGCGCAGGCGGGCGTGACCGCCCTGCTCACGGCGGTGCAGGGCTGGGTGGTGGCGCTGCCGGGGCTGGTCGTCGTCTTCCTCCTCACCGCCCTGGCCACCTACTTCGTGAGCCGGGACAAGGGGGCGATCCGGGACTTCCTCCTGGGCCTCCTGCCGCCGGAGGCCCGGCCCGGCGCCCTCCAGATCAAGGACCGGCTGGTGGAGTCGACGGTGGGCCTCATCAAGGCCCAGACGGTCCTGGTCGCCGTCACCTTCTTCATCTTCCTCCTGGGGCTGACCCTGCTGGGCGTCCGGTACGCGCTGCTCGTCGCCCTGCTGAGCAGCCTCCTCGACGTGCTTCCCGTCCTCGGCCCGTCCCTCGTCTTCGTCCCGTGGGCCGTCTACGCCTTCCTGGACGGGCGGGTGGTCTTGGCCGTGGGGCTCCTGGTCCTCTACGGCGCCGTGGCCCTGGTGCGCGGGGCGCTCCAGGCGTCGGTGATCGGCGCGCGGATCGGGCTCCACCCCCTGGCGACCCTGCTCGCTCTTTACGTGGGCGCGACCCTGTTCGGGCCGGTGGGCATCATCTACGGCCCGCTGGTGGCGGCCATGCTCCGGGCGGCGGTGCTGGTGGGGCTGCTCCCGCGTCCCGCGGGGGGCCGGGAGCGGTGAGGGGGCTCGCCGTCCTGGGGTCCACCGGGTCCATCGGCCGGCAGACCCTGGACGTGGTGGCCCGTCACCCGGACCGCTGGCGGGTCGTCGCCCTGGCCGCCGGCTCCAACGTCTCGCTCCTGGCCGAGCAGGCCCGGCGCTTCCGGCCGGCCGCCGTCGCCCTGGGCGACGAGGGGAAGGCGGCCGAGCTGCGGGCGGCGCTCGCCGACCTCGACGTGGAGGTGCTGGCGGGGGGCGAGGGCATGGCGGCGGTCGCCACCAGGGGGGACGTGGACCTGGTGGTGTCGGCGCTGGCGGGCAGCGCCGGCCTGGTGCCGACATACCAGGCGGTGCGGGCCGGCAAGGACGTGGCCCTGGCCAACAAGGAGACCCTGGTCTGCGCCGGCGAGGCGGTCCTGGCGGTTGCCAGGGAGAGCGGGGCCCGCCTCCTCCCCGTGGACAGCGAGCACAGCGGCCTCTTCCAGTGCCTGCTGGGCCAGGACCGGGCGGCGGTGCGGCGCGTGTTCCTCACGGCGTCGGGCGGCCCCTTCCGCGGCTGGAGCCGGGAGCGGCTGGCGTCGGTGACGCCGGAGCAGGCGCTGCGCCACCCCACCTGGCGCATGGGCGCCCTGATCACCGTCGACTCGGCCACCCTCATGAACAAGGGGCTGGAGGTGATCGAGGCGCACTGGCTCTTCGGCCTGCCCTACGAGCGCATCGAGGTGCTGATCCACCCGGAGAGCGTGGTCCACGCCCTGGTGGAGCTGCGCGACGGCTCGGTCCTGGCCCAGCTCAGCCGGCCGGACATGCGCCTGCCCATCCAGTACGCCCTCTCCTTCCCGGAGCGCCTCCCGGGTCCGGGGGAGCCGCTGGACCTGGCCGCCCTGGGCGCCCTGCGCTTCGAGCTGCCCGACCGGGAGACCTTCCCCTGCCTGGAGCTGGCCTACCGGGCGGGGCGGACCGGCGGGACGCTGCCGGCGGCCATGAACGCCGCCCGGGAGGTGGCGGTGGACGCCTTTCTCCGGGGGCGGATCGGCTTCTTGGAGATCCCGGACATTATTGATAAGGTAATGTCGTCGCACCGCGTCCGGGCGGCCGACAGCGTGGAGGCGGTGCTGGAGGCCGACCGCGAGGCGCGGGCCGTGGCGACGTCGTTGGTGGAAAGGATGGGTGCCGGGTGACGGCGGCGCTGGCCATCGTCCTGGTCTTCGGCGGGCTGATCTTCGTCCACGAGCTGGGCCACTTCCTGGTGGCCAAGCGCGTGGGCGTCCTGGTGACCGAATTCGCCATCGGCTTCGGGCCCCGCGTCGCCGCCATCCGGCGCGGCGAGACGGTGTACGCCCTGCGCCTCCTGCCCCTCGGGGGGTTCGTGCGCCTGGCCGGGATGTACCCGCCGCGGGACGCCAGCGAGGTGCCGCCGCCGGGGCGCGGGTTCAACGACAAGACGGTGGCCCAGCGCATGGCCATCGCCTCCGCCGGCCCGGCCATGAACGTCGCCCTGGCCGCCGCCCTCCTGGCCCTCATCCTGGCGGTGCTGGGCGTGCGCCTGCCGGTCCCGGTGGTGGACGCCGTGGAGCCCGGGCGCCCGGCGGCGGAGGCGGGGCTGCGGCCGGGCGACGCCATCGTGGCCATCGACGGCCAGCCGGTGCGGAGCTGGCTGGACGTGCAGCGCGCCATCGCCGCCAGCCCCGGCCGGCCGCTCACCCTAACCCTCCGCAGGGAGGGCCGGGAGGTCACCGTGGCGGCGACGCCCGAGGAGGTGGAAGGGCGCGGCTTCCTGGGCGTCCGTCCCCGGGTGGAGCTGCGGCGCCTGCCGCTCTGGGCCGCAGCTCTGGAAGGGGTGCGCTGGACGGGGCACATCGTCAAGCTCACCGTCGAGGGTCTGGCGGCTGCCGTGCGCGGGGAGGGCGGCGCCGACATCCTCGGGCCGGTCGGCATCGGCCAGCAGATCGGCGAGGCCAGCCGGCAGGGCTGGACCACCCTGCTCTTCCTGGCGGCGGTGCTCAGCGTCAACCTGGGCCTGCTCAACCTCCTGCCCTTCCCGGCCCTGGACGGCAGCCGGCTCGTGTTCCTCCTGGTGGAGGCGGTGCGGGGCCGGCCGGTGGACCCGGAGCGCGAGAACTGGATCCACGCCGTGGGGTTCGCCCTCCTCATGCTCCTGTTGCTGGTCGTGACCTACCGGGACCTGCTGCGGCTGCAGCAGGGGTGAGGGCGTTGAGCGAGCGGCGGCGCAGCCGGGCGGTGCGGGCGGGCGCCCTGGTCATCGGTGGCGACGCCCCCGTCTCGGTGCAGGGGATGACCAAGACGGACACCCGCGACGCGGCGGCAACCGCGGAGCAGGTGGCGGCGCTGGCCGCCGCCGGCGCCGACCTGGTCCGGCTGGCCGTCCCCGACATGGACGCCG
>JBBIPI010000119.1:0-5289 GCA_037442985.1 Clostridiales bacterium | reverse complement strand
GAGCAGTGGTCGCTTTGAATCGGAATCACTGGTCGCGATGAATCGGAATCACTGGACGAATTCGTCGGAATACGCAGGCATTCTACGCCCTCCGTGTGCCTTGCTACTGTCGAAGTCCGGCCTGGCGGTAGACGGTGATGGCGTCGTCCGGCGGGATCTGGCCGATGATCTCTACTTTATAATGTTCGCCGCGCTCGGCGAAGAGCCGCTCCGCCTCCGCCCGCGCCAGCGCCTGGCGCTCCACCGGCAGGTCGGCGGCCACGATGCGGCCCATCTCCGCCTCGATGGCCTCCAGGTCCTCGGGCGAGAGGGGGCGGGGCGTCTCGATGTCGTAGTAGAAGCCGTCCTCGGTGGGCGGCCCGACGGCCAGCCGCGCCTCGGGGAAGAGGCGCTTCACGGCCTGGGCCAGGACGTGCGCCGCGGTGTGGCGGTAGACCTCGCGGCCCTCCGCGTCGGCGAAGGTGAGCAGGCTGAGCCGCCCGCCCCGCTCCAGCGGGTCGTTCAGGCCGACGACGCGACCGTCGAGGCGCGCCGCCACCGCCTCCGCCAGCAGCTCGCGCCCCGGCTCGCCCAGGGCCGCCACCGCCTGGGCCGGGGTGGTCCCCGCCGGGAACTCGCGCTCGCTGCCGTCGGGCAGCAGGACGCGCACCGCCGCGCGCCCCTCCGCCGGCGCGGCTGCCTCGCCTCCTCCTGCCGGCCCGCCGACCTCGCCGCATCTCGCCGCTCCGCAGCTCACCCGCCGCTCACCGCAGTCATTCTAAATGCGCCCTTTCGCGCCCCTCAAACGGCACCCTCGCCCGTGGGGGGCGCGGCGGTGCTGGAGCGGGCGAGCCGCCCGGTCACCTGGACCTGATGACGACCGTGCGCGTCTGGCCGTCCCACCCGACGTCCATTCCGAAGGTCTCTGCCACGAAGCGCGCCGGAACCAGGGTGCGTCCCCCGACGATTTTCGCAGGCACGTCCAGGGGCGCCAGGGGGACGCCGTCCCGGGTGGGCACGGGATTGTCGACTTGCAACAGCAGGGTGCTCCCGCGGTGCCGGGCGACGACCGTCCGGGTGGCCTCCTCCCAGGTCACCTGGGCGCCCAAGGCTTCCATGATCGCCCGCACCGGCACCAGCACGCGGCCGTCGAGCAGGACGGGCGGCTGGTCGAAGTCCAGCACGGCGCCGTCGAGGGTCACTCTGATGGCGGAGGCGTCGAAGGAATAGCGGCGCTCGGCTCCCAGGCGACCGTGCTGGTCGTAAGCCCGGACGGCGAGTTCGTGGACACCCTCCAACCCGCTCAGGTCCAACTCCGCTTCCCAGGGCAGCCGGGTCGCCGTAGCCGCGACCTGCCCGTCGATCAGGTACTCCACCCGGCTGGGCGTCAGGTCGCCCAGGTTGACGTAAGCTGCCACCCGGGTCTTCCCGTGCAGGGTCGCCCGGTCCAGGGGACGCCAGAAGTAGGGCGCCACGGCCCCCGGGGCCGACAGGTACCATGCCGGCGCCGTCGCCTCCCGGTAGGCCGCCGCCACGGCGGGGTGGCCGGAGAGCAGGTAATGGCTGAAGCCGGGGAGGTGCGAGCTCTCCCCGAAGTCCACATTGAAATAGGCGACGGCCTTGACCCGTGGGTAGAGGAGCGGTAGGTAGCCGTAGAACCGGCGGATCGCCCCCGCGGCCCAGTCGGCCTCCTCCCGGTAGGGATCGCGGTTCGCCCACCCGAAACCGGTTTCCGAGACGATGATCGGTTTCCGATCGGCGTACCGCTCGTAGACCGCCTTCAACTTGTCCAGGGGGTTGGTACGCTTCCCCTGGTAGAAGATGTCGGCCAGCATCTGCGAGGAGGTCGGGTCGCCGCGGAAGTAGGGGTCGTGATATAGGTTGACGCCCACCCAGTCGACCCATTCGTCGCCAGGGTAGTAGTCGTCCATGGGGGCGTCGCCCACGAAGTTAGGGGACCAGACCAGGGCCACGTTGGGCGCCTCCTCCCGGACGACCCGGGCGATGAGCGCGAACTTGGCGCGGTAGGTGGCAGGGTCGCCGTGCCAGGCGGTCCAGGCCCCGTTCATCTCGGGGGCGAAGCGCAGGAGGACGGGGTGACCGTAGTCCCTCAAGGCGCGGGCGAAGGAGCGGACGTAGGCGTCGTCGCGGACGGCTTCCAGCCCGGCAGAGGGCTCCCAGGAGACCTGCAGGACCGCCCCGGCAGCCTTGGCGCTGCGGATGGCCAGGACGGGCAACGGCTCCCCCCAGCGGGCGTATACGAGGACCATGGCGTAGGGTTTCCCGTACACCCGCTCCACCTGGGCCAGGTCGTTGCGGACGGCGGGGTCCTTGTCGATGGTCCCGCCGAGCCAGGTGCCGAAGGCGGGTTCGTGCTTGGCCAGGGGACTGGTCTGGGCGCCCGCGGTGGGCCGGGCGACGAAGGCAATCACTTCCGGCCGAATCTGCTCGGCCCGCCGCCGGTCCCACAGCATCCACTCGTCGCGGTCGGGGAACTGGCCCCAGCAGAAGAACTCGTCCTCGAAGGCCCTCACCGCCTCGGCGTACCGCCCCAGCCGGTCGAGGGCCCGGCCGAGCTTCTGGGCGTAAAGCCCGCAGGCGTCGTAGTTGTGCGTCTTGAGGGAGGACACCAGCCTGGCCCAGTATTCCATGGCCCCTTCGACGTCGCCCCTCGCCTCCAGGTCCTGGGCGGCGGTGATCCATCGCCACTCCTGGGGGGTGACGGGGCGCCCGGCGGCCCGTCCGACGGAAGCGATCGACAGGGAAACGACGAGAGCCAGCAGGAAGACGGCGAACCGCCGCAAGCTTCATCCCCCTCCGCGGTGAAAAGCTACTTGCCTGAGTTCCGCCAACGAAACCCCGGGGGCCGAAGGCTGGGCCCCGCGGCTCGGCGACCCGGATGCCGGCGCACGTGGCGGCGCCGGCGAGGGCTGCTCCGCCCGTCAGCCTGATTCCCTTTTTTATTGATCGAATGAAGGGGCGGAACGTTTCGGCGGCGCCCCTCCTTGTTTCTCGCTCGCCGGCTTCGGACACAGCCAGGGGCACCGGACGAGCCCCGTCGGGTCAAGCAGTACCGGGGCAAGCGGTGCAACGCCATGAGCAGCCCAACGCCAGCGCATAATGTGCTTTGCCGTTTCAATCCCCTTGTATGCTACCGGCCAAAGGTCGTTAGCTCGCGCTTCCCATCATAGCATTCGCCTCCGGTGGCGCCCCGTTCCTCACGGCGCCAGCAACCGCACCCTCCACACGTCCTCGCGGACGGCGCGCAGCTGACCGGGGCCGAGCGCGGCCAGGACCGCAGCCAGCTCGCCCGGGCGGAAGACGGAGACGAGGCCGTGAGGGACCCACGCGGCCTCGAGCTGGCCGCGGCCCAAGATGCGTGAGGCCCGGCACGTGCCCTGGCTCGACAGTAACGTCTTCGTCCAGGCCCAGCTCCGGGACGGCCACAGAAAGCCCTGCCGCAGGCTCCTCGCCGCGCTGGAGGCCGGCACCCTCGAGGCCTGGGTGTACACCTACGGTTCTGCACGAGGTGCCCTACGTGCTCACGCGGCGCTTCTGGTGGCCCCGCGAGGGCGCAAGGCCTTCGTGGGTTGCCTGCTGGCCGCGCTGGCCGAGACTCGAGGCCGGGCGTTTTGCACCGTGGATGCGGGCGACATCCTCGCGCTCGGGGCGCGGGCGGTCACGCCCGGGGAGGTTGTCCCGTGAGGGAGGAGGGCAGCCACGCGGTGCCGCAATAGTCCCACAAATAATATTTGTGGGAACGGAGGGACCCGCGTGGCCACCCTGCTCCCGCTGCCGCCCGCGGCCGGGTCATCCCGCGCATGAGGTTCAACGTATACTCGTGCGTGATACCATCTCCACAGGAGTGATGCTGCGGTGCCCGTGTCCCGCATCGGGCCGAAGGGTCAGGTCGTCTTGCCCAAGGCGGTGCGCCAGGCGCTGGGTGTGACTCCGGGCGACCGCGTGGTCTTCAGCGTGGAGGGCGACCGGGTGGTGCTCACGCCGGTGCCCGCCCGGACCGCCGCGGAACTGCGCGGGATCCTCCGGGTGGAGCGGCCGGTCGATCTGAAGGACGCCCGCCGAGCCTACCAGGAGCACCTGGCGGAACGCTTCGGAGCAGTCCAGGCCGATGGCTGAGACGGTCCACGTGGACGCCAACGTCATCCTGCGCCTGCTGCTGGGCGAGCCGGAGCGCCAGGCGCGGGCGGCGGAGGCGCTCTTTACCCGGGCGGCGCGGGGCGAGTTTCGCATCCGCATCCATCCCGCCGTGCTGGCAGAGGTGGTCTACGTCCTCACCTCGCCGCGGGTCGCGGCGCTGCCCCGCGGGCGCGTGGCGGACGCGCTGAGGGCGCTCCTTACCCTCGACGGCGTCGAGGTCCCCGACCTCGAGCCCACCCTGGCAGCCCTGCACCGCTTCGAGGAGACGAGCCTCGACTGGGTGGACTGCCTTCTGCTCTCCTACGGGCCGGCACTGCCCGTGTACACGTTCGATGAGGCCGTGATCCGGGCCGGCGGGCGCGCCCCCGAGGCGTGACCGTCGGAGCGTCCGGAGGGAGGCACGTGCCGTGGCCACTCTGCTCCCGCTGCCTCGGCTCGCCGAAGAGTACCTGCGGGCCCTGCAGGTGGAGCGCGGCCTTTCGCGCAGCACCCTCGTCGAATACCGGCGCGACCTGCACGACTTCTGCCGCTGGCTCGCCGGAGCGGTCGGCAAAGACCCCGGGGCACTGCAACCTGAGGACGTTCGCGCGCGTGGACCGCGAGCGCGCCCGGGCGTGGCTTGGGCACCTGCACGAGCGCGAGCTGGCCCGGGCCACGCTGGCGCGGCGGCTCTCGGCCGTCGGCGGGCTGTTTAGGTGGCTCGCCGCCGAGGGGCACATCCCGCTCGACCACTTCGCCACCGTGCGCCGGCCCACGGGCGGTGCGCGCTACCGGCGCCTGGTGGTCTACCTCAGCGACGAGGAGGCCCGCCGGCTGCTCGAGGTGGTCCGCTCGAACGAGGGACTCGCCCCCCGGCAGCGGGCGCTGCACCGGCGCCTTGCGGACCGCGACTTCGCCCTCGTCACCCTCCTCCTCTACCAGGGGCTGCGCATCGGCGAGGCGGTGCGGCTGCGCCTGGGCGACGTGGACTTCGGCGAGGCGACGCTGCGGGTGCTGGGCAAGGGCGACAAGGAGCGCCTCCTCCCGAGGTACCCTCAAGGGGTGTGGAAATACGCTGAGGGCGGTGTATCCTTCCTCCTGGTAAAAAAGCGGGCGAAAAGCCCAAGGAGGAGGCACGCCGCCATGGGGAAGCGTACCAGAGAGCAGGCTCGT
>JBBIPI010000118.1:0-5331 GCA_037442985.1 Clostridiales bacterium | reverse complement strand
CTGATCGTTGGTACGTTCAGGTGCCGGTCGATCGTCTCGGTGCCGACTTCAATATGGAGGTGGTGTTGACGTCCGGGTTACGGATTCGCCCGCCGCGGGAGCGCGCGGCGGGGGCAGCCCTGGAGCGATAGCGCCCGCCTGACGAGGACCGGGGGGCACCCGGTCGAAACGCCGGCCCGGTGGCGGCCGGCGTCGCGGGAAGCCGACGTGCGTACCGCGCGCGACGCCCAGCGCGTCGCGCCTGGCCGAGCGCCGCTCCGCCTTCCGGCGGGGTTCATCCTGGGGAGGGGGTCACTATGTCCATTCGCGTGCTCGATCCGCGAGGCCGGCCCCTGCGGCCGGTCTCGCCCAAGAAAGCCGCGGGCATGGTGGAGCGGGGCCGGGCGCGATGGCTGCACGCGCCCGGCGTGGACCCCGACCGGGACCACGGCACGGTGTGCGTGCTGCACCCGGTCGAGCCGGAGCCGGAGCGCCGCCGGCTTGCGCAGGTGTTCGACGCCGACGGCGTGTTCCTCGCGTGTCTCGACCGCTTCGCGTTGCGATACAGCATCGCGGCCTCCCGCGTGGATGCCCTGGTGGTTGGGGACTCCGCCGAATACAACGCGGTGATGCTCGCCGCGCCGGCCACCCGTGAGGTCAAGGCGGAGATCCGCCGGGTGCGGGCCAGGCAGGCCGGCGTGGCCGCCCTGGAGCGGGAGCGCATCCGGGATGCCCTCTTGGCCGCGGTGAGGCCCTGCGACCGCGCCGCGTCGGACGACGAGGCGGTGTTGCGCTGGCGTCAGGCCGAGGAGGCGATTCAGGCGCTGGCGGCCATGCGTGCCCTCAGCCGTGGCGCCGAGGCGCTTGCTCTGCGGGAGCTTGACCGCTTGCGCCGGCAGGTCGGGCGGTTGGACCTCGCGATCGCGGCCGACATGGCGGAGGTCGCGGCGGCCCTGGCGCGGGGGCTGGCGGAGGAACGGCCGAGGGGAGGGGTAACTCGTGGATGACATGCAGCTCTCCATGCAGGAGATCGCCGACCTCTGCCGGCGATTGTCTCCGATCAAGGCCCGCAGGGCGCTGGCCACCCTGCTGGTCGCGCTGCATCAGAGCGGCGCCTTGGATGGGCGCGGCGTCCTGGCCATCGTCGGCCGGCGACGCCGGCCTTACCGCCGGCCCAGCTTCGGAGACCATCTCCTCGGTTTCGAGCAAATGGACATGATCGGCGGCGGGGATGATGCGTCCTCCGGGACCGCGTAGCGTCCTCCGGGACCGCGTAGGTCCTGGAAGGCCACGAAACGGAGGCGGGACGCGAATGAAAGAGCACGGTCGCACCCCGGAGGAGCAGCGGGTCATGGTCGTCAAGGCGATGTGCCTGAGCTTTCGCCCGGCGCTCACGGCGCGCAACCTGAGCGCCGCCGCGGCGGTCGAGGTGGCAGAGGTCTGGGGGGAAGCCGGGTACCGCTGTGAGACGATCCAAGAGGACGAAGGCGCGCTTCGGTGGTCGGTGCACGGTGTCCTGACGGACCCGCAGTTGCGGACGCAGGCGGAGGCGCGGGGGGGATAAAGCCGGGTCGGCTGGATTCACCCGGACCCAGCAACTTTCGGGCCAGGCTGGCAAAGCCTGGCCCGCTTCATATCCATCTGAGGAAGGGGGGGCGCGGAGGTGCGCCGAAATCCAACTGTCGTAACCCAGCAGGCCCGGCGGCCGGCCGCGCACCAACCGGCCCTTCGGGTTGAGGTGGTCTGGAGCGGCGCGGAGCCGGAAGAGGACCGCCGCCTGCTCAGGGAAGTCACCCGTATCCTGCTCGACGCTGCGAGGCGGCAACAGCGATGAGAGCGATCGTCTACATCCGCGTTTCGACCGACGAACAGGCCGAGCACGGCTACTCCCTCGCCGGCCAGGAATCCGCCTGCCGCGACCGGGCGCTCGCCCTGGGCGCGGACGAGGTCGAGGTGTTTTCAGATCCCGGATTTTCCGGCGCGTCCCTGGACCGGCCGGGACTCACGGCCGCCCGCGCCCGGCTGCGGGAGGGGGGCGTGGCCCTCTTCGTCTGCCTGGATCCCGACCGGCTGGCGCGCAACCTGGCGCACCAGCTGCTTCTCACCGAGGAGATCGAGAAGGCCGGGGCGCGCCTGGAGTTCGTCAACTTCGAGTGGAAGAACACCGCCGAGGGCCGCCTCTTCTACTCCCTCCGCGGCGCGATAGCCGAATACGAGCGGGAGAAGATCAAGGAGCGCACCATGCGGGGGCGCTGGCAGAAGGCCCTCGCGGGCAAGGTGCCCAGCTGGTGCAGCATCTTCGGCTACCGCTACGACCCGGAAACCGACTCGCTGGAAGTGGAGCCCGCCGAGGCCGACGCCGTGAGGAACGTCTTCGCCTGGTACGTGGCAGAGGAGGTCACCCTGGGCGAGATCGCCCGGCGCCTGGTGGCGCTCGGGGTGCCGGCCAAGCGTTCCGGTCGCGTGGTCTGGTCGCCCAGCCACATCCGGCGCATCCTCATGCAGAGCGCCTACGCCGGCGTGTACTACGTGCGCCGGTACAAGGGCCGGGGAGGCCATGCCGGCAGCCTCACGCGCCAACGGCCGCGCGAGGACTGGATCCCCGTTCCGGTGCCGGCGATCCTGGACGCGGAAACCTGGGCGGCGGCCCAGCGCAGGCTGGACACCGCCCGCCGGCGCAGCGGCTCCCACGACTACGCGGCCTACCTCCTGTCGGGGGTGCTCCGCTGCGGCGCCTGCGGGCGCACCATGAGCGGCACCCGCGTCCACGTGGGGCGTGGGTCGGCCAAGGTCAACCGCTACTACCGCTGCGGCCACTCGTGGCGCGCCGCCTGGAATCCTGCGCCGTGCGCTCACCGGCGCCACGTGCGCGTGGAGGCGCTGGACGATCTCGTCTGGCGAACCGTGGCCGGGTGGATTGAGGCGCCCGAGGCCCTCGAGACCTCCCTGCGGGACCTCCTGCCTCCAAGTGAGGCGGAGCGCATCACGCGCGAGGTGGAGGCCATCGAGGCGCGCCTGGCGGGTCTGGCCCGCGGGCGCGCCGCCCTGATGGACCTGGTGCGCTCCGGTGCGATCCATCCATCCGAAGCCAGGCACGAACTGGCGCAGACCAGGGCCGACATCGATGCCCTCCGGGCGCGCCGCGACGAACTGCTCACCGCTTTGAGCCGTGCGACGCTGGCCGACGAGGACCGGCGGCTCCTCGAGGACCTGCGCCGGGACGTTGGGAGCGCGCTCGACGCGCTCGACCCTGCGGCGAAGAGCCGCATCGTGCGCCTCCTGCTCCGCGACGTCGTGCTGCATCCCGACGGGCGCGTGACCATCGTCACCCGCCTGGGACGGCAGCCGGCGGAGGCCGGCGCCGACGCCGGCGCGCTCACTCTCCCGGTTCGCGTCTGATCCTCGTCGCGCAAGTTGTTGATCTTGTTCTTGGTCAACTCCGCCATGATCGTCATGGCGGCGGCGATCTTCTTCGTCAACGGCGTCCCGGTGCAGTCCCTCGAGGAGGCCTACCGGACCCTGGCGCCCCTCCTCGGCCCGGCGGCCAGAGCTGCCTTCGGGCTGGCCCTCCTGGCCTCGGGGCTGGCGTCCTCGGCCGTGGGGACCCTGGCCGGCCAGGTGATCATCCAGGGGTTCCTGCAGGTGCGCCTGAGCCCCTTCCTGCTCCGGTCCCTCACGCTGCTGCCGGCGCTGGCGGTGATCGCCGCGGGGATCGCCCCTTCCCGCGCCCTCGTCTTCAGCCAGGTGGTCCTGAGCTTCGCCCTCCCCTTCGCCCTCGTCCCGCTGGTCGTCCTGACGGGGCGCCGGTCGGTGATGGGCGCCCTCGCCAACGGGCGCCTGCTGGGCGCCGGCGCGTGGCTGGTGGTGGCCGTGGTGACGGGCCTGAACGCCTACCTCCTGGCGGTTGGGTGGCGGTGACGGCAGGAATGGCCCTGCCAGGGAGTGAATCCTAAGTTAGTCGCCGTGGGACCGGGGGAGGGCGGTCGGGCTGCGGCAAGAGCAGTTGCCTCTATTCCAGTTGTCCCCACCGGAGGGGGAGGAACCTTCCGGCCGCTGGGAAGACGAGTGGGCGGTCGAGCCCGCGCCCGGAGGGGATCGGGAGCCTGACCGCGAGGCGTGGCTGGCCGGCATCGCCGACCTCGAGGCCCTGGCGGAGGAGGCCAAGGGCTGCCGGGCCTGCGGGCTGCGCGCCGGGTGCCGGGGCGTCGTGTTCGGGGAGGGCGACCCGCGGGCGACGATCATGCTCGTGGGGGAGGGCCCCGGGGCGACGGAGGACGAGCTGGGGCGGCCGTTCGTCGGCCGCGCGGGGGAGCTCCTGGACCGCATCCTGGCCGCTGCCGGGTTCCGGCGCCAGGACGTATACATCACCAACGTGGTGATGTGCCGTCCCCCGGGCAACCGCGTCCCGACGGACGCGGAGGTAGCCGCCTGCCTGCCCTTCCTGCGGGCCAAGCTGCGGCTCATCCGCCCCCGCATCGTCGTCTGCCTGGGGAGCACGGCGGCGCGGGCCCTCATCCACCCGCAGGCCCGCATCACCCAGGTCAGGGGGCGGTGGCACCGGGGCGACGGTTTCCTCATCATGCCCACCTACCACCCCGCGGCCCTGCTCCGCGACGCGAGCAAGAAACGGCCGGTGTGGGAAGACTTCAAGCGGATCAGAGAGGCCTACCGGCGCCTGGCCGAGGTGGGGCCCGCCGGCTTGGCGTCCCTGATGGACGACCTCTGCCGGGAGCCGTACCCGTCCGCAACCACATGAGGCTGGCCTGGCGGCCGCAGGGGGCCGCCCGTCCCCGAGGCGGGCGCCGGGAGGGGCCGGGAGCTTTGCGCCTGAGGGACCTGGGAGAAGAGGGGTTGCTGGAGCTGATCGCCCGCCGCGTGCGGGGGTCGGCGGCCGGCGAGGCCGGTGTGCTGGTGGGGATCGGCGACGACGCCGCCGTCTTGGCCCGCCCCGGCCGGGACGTGATCGCCACCTGCGACCTGCTCGTCGAAGGGGTGCACTTCCTCGTGCCGCCCATGGCGCCGGAGGAACTGGGCCACAAGGCCCTGGCGGCCAGCCTGAGCGACGTGGCGGCCATGGGCGGCGTCCCCCGCCATGCCCTCGTCTCCCTCGGGCTGCCGGGACGCCTGGACGTGGAGTTCGTGGACGGGTTCTACGCCGGCTTGGCCGGGCTGGCCGCCGCCCACGGGGTGACCGTGGTCGGTGGGGACACCACCGGCTCCCCGGGTCCGGTGATCGTCGACGTGTTCGTCCTGGGGGAGGTCCTGCCCGGGGGACCGTTCCAGTGCGCGGCGGCGCGGCCGGGGCAGTTGGTCATGGCGACCGGGGGCTTCGGCGCCGCGGCCGCCGGCCTG
>JBBIPI010000117.1:0-5366 GCA_037442985.1 Clostridiales bacterium | reverse complement strand
ACTTTACGGGGCGTCTCAGCCCCGCCGTCCTCACCATCAAGGCTTCAGTCCCCTTCCGGGGATTCCATGGGTTGCAACGTCGGCCATGCTGGTCCTCCTGTTCGCGGTCCCCGGTCTGCTTCAGTCCCCTTCCGGGGATTCCATGGGTTGCAACGATTATACCGCAAACCCGCGACGCCTTGGGCCGCAACGTTTTGGCCGCCGCGCCACCCCCGCCCGTCCCGGCGAATTTCTCGAAGATGGCCATCTTGCACGGAAACCCCGCCGATCTTCGAAATCCTGAGTTTTCAAGGATCAGCCCCGGTCGACGCTCAGGTCGGCCCAGCCGAGGGGTGCCATGATGCGGTCCCGGTCCACGATCACCTTGCGGGACTTCGGGAAGGAGTCGGTACGGTCGTAGAACACCTCGCCCACGCGCCGCTGCAGGTCGCGGGGCAGACGCGACCCCACCCCGAGGGCGCGCCAGCCCGAGCCCCAGCCGAGCCGGACCCCGGCAGGCGCGCCGGCGTAGAACTCCCGCAGCCCGGCGAGATCCGCGGAGGCCAGGCACAGCTTCTCCACCGCCGACTTCTCCTCGTTCCACTGCTCCCGGGACCAGTCGGCGACCCTTTCGAATACTTCCGCCACCGACGACCACGGCAACCCCCGCCATCCCTCCTCGACCGTCACCTCGAACTCCACCCGGGTGCCCGGGATGAGGCATTCCGCGCACAATGTGCCCGTGGGCTTCCGGTATGGCGTCCCGTCCCGCCGCCGGCTGAGGACCCCCACCTCGTACACCCGCACAGCACCCGGGTCCAGGGGCGCGCTGTCCCGGACGCGGATCGCGCGCCAGACGTCGCGGTGGAGCGGGGTGGCCTTGTACTGCGGCGGAAAGCTCAGGGTCCGGAGGGCGCGCTCCTCGGCCCCGGCCGCGACCCTCGTCGCGGACGCCCGCCGCTTCGTCGGGGACTGCCGGGCCGCCTCCTCCACGCACGCCCGCACGTCGTCCACCAGGCGGTCGGCCAGGCGGGGGTCGCTGAACCCGGCAGCGAGCCACGCCGTCCGCAGGGCGCCCTTGAGGCTGGAGCCGGGGAGGTAGGGCCTTCCGAACGGGTCGCGCGCGAAGGCGAGGACCCGGGTGGGCCGCACGGGCGAGGCGAGGCGCACGCCGTAGGCGGCGAGGCGCCGCGCCAGGTCGGGCGTCAGGAGCCGCTGGGCCTGGAGGAAGCCACTCAGAGTCGGAAGGCCGCCGGCCTCGCCCGTCACCCATCTGGCGAAGGCCGGCACCAGGCCGCGCTCGGCCAGCCATTCCTCGAGCGCCCGCAGCCGCACCGGGTAGAGGACGTCGCCCGCTTGCACGAAGTCCAGGGGCCCAAGGACGTGCCGGGTCCCGCCGACGTGCAGCGGGGAGCGGCAGGTGAGCGTCACCCGGAACCTCATCCTGCCTCGCCCGCCCCGAAGGCGAAGCCGAAGCCCCACCGGTAGACCGGGTGTCCCTGCCAGCCGCGCGGCGTGACCTCGACGAGCCGCCCCGGGTCCCAGCGCGGCAGGACCGACCCCTCGGCCAGCATCCAGACCCGCCGGTGCCTGGCCTGGCCGGCCTCGGACATCGCCCAGCCACCGGCCTCGACGAGCTCGTAGCCGGCCGTCAGCAGGGAGGTCGCGCTCCGCGGCTCGGGCGCGAGCCTGGAGAGCAGGCAGCCCGTCCCCTGGGGAACCGGCCCGAAGCCGCGCCAGTCCGCGTCCTCGCCCACGTCCCGGACGGCGACCTCGAACTGCCCCATACCCCGCCCGCGCCGGCCGCCGATGCCGCCGTCACCCAGCCAGCGCAGGGCGGCGACGAAGGGTTCCACCCACCCGGCGTCCTCGAAGGCCGCCAGCAGGTACAGCCCCGCGCCCTGCCTGACCCAGACGCTGGCGACCTGGTGGTAGTCGGGTTGGGCGTCCGCGCGGCCCAGGGCCACGTGCGGCGCCAGATCCAGCCGGAACTGCTCGCTCAGCAGCCGGTCCACCTCCAGGCAGGCCCCGTAGTCCGGCGCCCGCCCCGCTACCCACGCCCGGAAGGCGTCCCGGGGCACGAAGCGTAGGCCCTTGACGCCCCGGGCGTGCCCTTCCCGCAGCGCCGGGTCCTCGAACCCCGGGGGTGGCCGGTGGGGACGCGGCAGGAGGAAGACCTCCCGCCGGCCGTCCACCACGAAGGGGAAGGCGCTGGTGAACCGGAAGGGCGGCTGGCCGCCCAGGCAGCGGTCGAGCAGCGCCCGCAGCGCATCCGGACCCCAGCAGGCCGCCCCGGCATGGCAGAGGGCGCCGAAGAGGGTGTCCGACGGGAAGCTCAGCCCCGCGTCCTCCCCGCCCCGCCCGGCCCGGAACCGGCCGCGGAAGCGGAGCGCGAACAGGAGCGTCCTGCTAGGCGGTCGCATGGGCAGCCGCCCGGTAGCCGGGGACGTCTGGCAGCACCCGCTCCGGTTCCCGGCCGAGGTAGTAGCCGAGGGGCCGGTGGACCCACTTCAGGTCGCGGAAGGCGACCTGGCCATACCCGCGCGACCCGCTGCCGCCCAGGTAATCGTCCTCCAAAAGCGCCAGCGCGATGCCCAGGTTGGTCAGATCCTCCTCCACGTCCGCCTCCTCGTTGGCCGTGTACACCAGGCTGAAGTGGAAGACGCTCCCGGCGGGGATGCGTTCCATCTGCCGGGGGTTGGCCGCGCAGGTCACCCGGTCGAGGGCGTTCTCCACCTTCCACTCCGTGTACATGAGCCCGGTGTCGATCCGCTCCAATTGGCTGCGCGACTCCGCCGTGAGGCGCGCATCGCGCACGATGAGCCGCCCGGGCCGGTTGCGCTTGCGCTCGCCGCCACCCAGGTTCTTCCCCGTGGCGGCACCGAACAGCCGGCAGGACGCGCAGCGCGGGTCGTCGCACTCGTGCCGCAAGGTGCCGCTCCCGCCAGGGGCGTCGAACTCCAGGTCCAGCCGGCGCTCGTGCAGGCTCCTCAGTTTGCCGCGCAGGGAGGAGCCGGGGATGTACGGCTCGCGGGTGATCGGGTCCCGGATCACCGGGTTGTCGAGGCTGCCGATCTCGGTGGCCGATCCCTGCGCGCCGATGTGCAGGCCCGTCTTGCACTCCATGAGGCCGGTCAGGATGTACTTCCCCAGGATGGGGTTCCGCTTGTCCACCATGCCCGTCCCCCCTCAGGCCGAGTCCTTGCCGCCGAAGTAGCGGTGGAAGGCCACCACGCCCTTGACGAACTCCCGGAGCCGCTCGAAGTCCTCCTCGTCGGACACCTTCCGGATCGCGGCGCTCATGAGCTGGTACAGCTCCTTGAGCGTCTTGTTGGTGCCCTCGCGACCGGCGACGTAGGCCAGGCGGATCTCCATGAAGCGCACGGCGTCGCGTTGGAACCCGCGCGTGCGCGCCTCCACATGGATCCGGTTCACCGCGTCCAGCACGGCCCGGATCTTGGCGGTGGTGAATCCCCGGTCGCGGTAGAGGAACTCGCCCACCTTCCGGGCCGCTTCCACCAGGCTCCCCGCCTCCCACTCCTTCAGGGAGCGGAGCCGCCCCACCGATTCCCGGACGGCGCGCACCTCCCCGAGCAGCGGGTCGCTACCCCGACCGCCCCGCTGCGCCTGCGGCGGTCCCTGTGGCCGCATAGTCATCGCCTCCTCTGCTCAAGAGATCCACCCAGGTGAGGAAGACGGGGGCGGCGGCCAGGCCAGCCGTCTCCGCCACCGCCGCGGAGAACGCCTCCCACGCCCTCCGCCGCCGCGCGCGGGCCTCCTCCCGGCTCCCCCGCCTTTCCAGCTCCTCGCGCGCTCGGGCCAGGGCGTAGTACAGGGAGCCGAAGTCGTAGCGGCCGCGCTCGCGGTACCTCCTGCCCGCCTCGGCGATGCGGTGGAGCAGGCCGCGGGAGACGGCGGGGACCAGCCGCCGCTTCTGCCCGTCCCAGAAACCGAGTTCGCCGAGGAAGGGCAGCACCAGCTTCTCCGCCCACCGTCGGGCCTCCGCCCACCGGAACGCCCGACCGCCGTGGCCATCGTAGAACAGGACGATGCTGTCCCGGCCCGACTCCTTGGCCAGCTCCTCCGCCTCCCCTGCCAGCCGGGCGAGGTGGTAGAGGGGGAAGCGGGGATCGGCTACCACGAACCCCGCCGACACCGTCACGCTGGGGTTTTCCCCGCTGGCCTGCCCGAGCGCCTCCTGGACCCGGAAGGCGGCGTCCAGCACGGCGTCCCACGCGCCCACCAGGAACAGGTCGTCCCCCCCGATGTAGACCGCCGTCACCGCGCCCGCGTGCTCCGCCGCCACGGCCTGCGACGGGCGCTCCCGCAATAGCCGGGGCACGTCGACCTGGAAGAAGTGAGAGACGGCCCGGGACAGCGCCGCCAGGTGCGTGAGGCTCCGCTCCCCGGCGGGAAGGCCCGCCGAGAACAGCGTGCCGGCCAGGTCCAGGTCCATCCGCAGGGCGCCCACCAGCGGGGCGCCGCCGGCGGCCGCGGCGAGCCCGTCCATGTCCAGGGCGTCGCCGTCGCGGTCGCGCGCCACCAGCCGGGCGTACGGCAGGACCCGGCAGCGGGGATCGGCCAGCGCCTCCGCCGGGTCCTCGTCCAGACGCGCGCGCTGGCCGGGGCTGCCGCCAGGGCCTGGGCGGGGTCGTCCCAGAACGACCAGCCGAGGTCGCCCAGCCGGAGCAGGGACTCGGGCGCCTGCGCCGCCGGCGCCTCGACCACGGCGCGGGCGCGGGTGAGCCGCCCGCCCGCCTCGAAGAAGGCGCGGCAGCGGGGGCAGGCCTCCGCCTCCCCGTCGCCCGCCAGGTCCACCAGCCGGTCGGTGTGGCGGCCGCAGACGGGGCAGAGGGGGTCGGCGTCGCGCGCCTCCCAGAAGGACGGCCCGCCGCGCGCGGCGACCCCTGCCAGGCGGCGCGACTTGCGCTCGGCCAGGCGCCAGTTGACCGCCTGCCACGCCTCGGTGGCCTGGCCCAGGGTCTTGAGGGGAACGGCCGCCAGGTGTATGGCGATGTCGCCGCCGAAGGCCTCGTAGAGGGCGTCCTCGGTCCGGGCGGTGACCTCCTCCAGGGCCCGGCCGGCCGCCTCGGTGTCCGGTAGCAGGGCGTAGAACCGGCCGCCGCCGCTGTAGATCCCGCACACGGGCGGCAGGCCCAGGGCGCCCAGCAGCCGCTCTTGGACGCTGTGCAGCACAAGCTCCAGGAAGAAGGACCGGGCGCGCAGGCTCTTCAGCGCGCCTTTGGTCCCCGTGCGGTAGATGAACCGCTGGATGCCGGAGACGTCCCCGGCGGCCAGCAGGTATCCCCCGCCGGTGGCGGCCCGGCAGGCGGCCACGCCCGCCCGGACGGCCGCACCCACGGCGTAGGGCACGCCCGGGCAGGGCC
>JBBIPI010000116.1:0-5394 GCA_037442985.1 Clostridiales bacterium | reverse complement strand
GTGGAGAAGGCCGAGGCGGCCGTGCGGGCCGGCGGCCCGGTTTACAGCCTGGGACCGCTGATCCACAACCCGCAGGAGGTCGCCAGGCTCGGCGGGCAGGGCGTCAGGGTCGCCGACGACCCGGAGTCGGTCGAGGGCACGGTGGTGATCCGGGCCCACGGCGCGCCGCCGTCGGTCTACGCTACCCTGGAGCGGCGCGGCGTGCGGGTGGTGGATGCCACCTGCCCCTTCGTGGCGTCCCTGCAGCGGCGGGCAGCGGCGCTGGCCGAGGCCGGCTACCTGCCGGTGGTGGTGGGCGACCCCAACCATCCCGAGGTCGTCGGGGTGGTGGGCTGGACGGCGGGCCGGGCGCGCGTCGTCTCGCGGGTCGAGGAGGTGGATGAGCTCCCGCCTGTCGACCGCGTGGGCGTGGTGGCCCAGACGACGCAGCGGGAGGAGCTGGTGGAGGCGGTCGTGGCCCGCCTGCGGGAGCGGGCGCGGGAGGTGCGCGTGGAGCGCACCATCTGCCGCGCCACGTCCCTGAGGCAGGAGGCGGCCCGCAGGCTGGCCGCGCAGGTCGAGGTCATGGTCGTCGTGGGGGGCGCCGGCAGCTCCAACACGCAGAAGCTGGTCAGCGTCTGCCGCGACGCGGGCGCCGTGACCTACCACGTGGAGAGGGCCGAGGACTTGCGCCCCGAGTGGTTTGCGGGCGTCGCCCGCGTGGGCGTCACGGCGGGCGCGTCGACGCCGGAGTGGATCATAAAGGAGGTCGTCGGGCGGATGGAAGAGATGGCGCGGGAGGGCAACGGCCGGACAGCCGTCGCCGAGGAGCCCCAAGCCCAGGAACAGGTGGGCATGAGGACGCCGCGGCGGGGGCAGGTCATCGAGGGGACGGTCGTCCGCGTGACGCCCGACCAGTTGTTCGTCGACGTGGGGTACAAGTCGGAGGGGATCGTGCCCCGCGCCGAGATGGGACTCTGGCCCGACGAGAACCCAGAAGACGTGTTCCAGCCCGGCCAGAAGATCCGCGTCTGGGTGCTCGGGGTGGACGAGCAGGAGGGCGAGCTGCGCCTGTCCCGCCGACGCGCCCGGGAGCGGGACGCCTGGAAGTCGCTAGAGAAGGCGCACGCCGAGGGGGCGACCCTCGAAGGCACCGTGCGCCAGGTGGTCAAGGGCGGGCTCGTGGTGGACCTGGGCACGCGCGCTTTCCTGCCGGCCTCCCAGGCCGACCTGGGGTACGTGCCGGACCTGAACGCCTACCTCGGCCAGACGGTGCGCGTGCGCATCATCGAGATGGACCGGTCCGCGCGCAAGCTGGTCGTCTCCCGCCGCAAGGTGCTGGAGGAGGAGCGGGAGCAGCGGCGGGCGGAGGCTCTGGCGTCGCTGGAGGAGGGCCAGGTGCGCGCGGGGACGGTCAAGAGCGTGACCGACTTCGGCGCCTTCGTGGACCTCGGCGGCGTCGACGGGCTGGTCCATGTGTCCGAGCTCACCTGGGTACGGGGTAAGCATCCCTCCGAGGTCGTCTCGCCCGGCGAGCAGGTCACCGTGAAGGTCCTGCGGGTCGACCGGGAGCAGGGGAAGGTCTCCCTCAGCGTCAAACAGGCCCAGCCCGATCCCTGGGAGAACGTGGCCGCCCGCTATCCGGAGGGGTCCTGGGTCACCGGGCGGGTGGTGCGCGTCGTTCCCTTCGGCGCCTTCATCGAGCTCGAGCCCGGGGTCGAGGGCCTGGCCCACATCTCCCAACTCGCGCCCCGGCGCGTGCAGGACCCGCGCGAGGTGGTCCAGGAGGGCGACCAGGTGCAGGTGCGGATCCTGCGCGCCTCGCCCGCCGACAAGCGCATCAGCCTGAGCCTGGTGCCCGTAGCGGAGCGGCAACCCCGCGACGGGCAGCGCCGGCGCCCCGAGCGGCGCGAACGGGCGCATGCCCAGGCTGGCCCGGGCGAGCACGTGACCCTGGGCGAGATGTACGGGGACCTGCTGGAGGAGACGAAGGCGCGGCTGAACGGCCGGTAAGCGGGCCATGGGACGGCTGCCGGTGGTCGTCCTCCTGGGTCGGCCGAACGTAGGCAAGTCGACGCTGTTCAATCGTCTGCTCCGCCGCCGCCAAGCCATCGTGGCCCCCGTCCCGGGGGTGACGCGCGACCGGCTCTACGCCCAGGTGTCTTGGCGGGGGCGCCGCTTTCTCCTCGTGGACACTGGTGGGCTCGACCCGCGGCCAGCGCGCGCCCGCGACGGCGAGCCCGGCCTGGCGGAGGCCGCGGCACGCCAGGCCCTGGCGGCGGTGGAGGAGGCCGACCTGGTGGTCCTGGTGGTCGACGGCAAGACGGGCCTGCACCCGGACGACGAGGCCATCGCCGGACTGCTGCGGCGATCCGGGAAGCCGGTGCTGGTGGCCGTGAACAAGGTGGACCGGGCGGCCGAGGAGCCGGCGGCCGCGGAATTCTACGCCCTCGGCCTGGGCGAGCCGGTGCCCGTCTCCGCGGAGCACGGGCTCAACGCCGGCGACCTCCTCGACCGCGTCGCCGCGGCCCTGCCGGAGGGAGACGGGGAGGAGGACCAGGCGGCCGCGGCCGTGCGCGTGTGCGTCGTGGGCCGGCCCAACGTGGGAAAGTCCTCCCTCGTCAACCGGCTGGTGGGTCGGGAACGGATGATCGTGAGCGACGTCCCTGGCACGACCCGCGAGCCGGTGGACCTGCGCTGGGAGGCCGGCGGGCGGGTGTTCGAGCTGGTGGACACGGCGGGCCTGCGCCGGCGCTCCCGCATCGCCGACGACGTGGAGTTCTACGGGGTCGTGCGCACCCTGCGGGCCGTGGAGCGGTGCCACGTGGCCCTGGTCGTCCTGGACGCCACCGCGGGCGTGGTGGAGCAGGACAAGAAGATCGCCGGCTACGTGCACGAGCGCGGCCGGGGCTGCGTGCTGGTGCTGAACAAGTGGGACCTGATGGGCGGGGCGGACCAGCGGCAGGCCGAGGGCGAGGTGCGCCGGGCGCTGCCCTTCCTCGCCTACGCGCCGGTGGTGTGCACCTCCGCGCTCACCGGGCTGGGCCTGGACCGGCTCCCCGCCCTCGTCGCCCGCGTGGCCGACAACCACGCGGCGCGCGTACCCCTGGAGGACCTGGAGCGCGCCGTGGAGCAGGCGAAGGCCCTCCACGCTCCGCCCGGTCGCCTCGAGGTGGGCGGGGCCGTGCAGGTCGGGGTCCGTCCCCCTACTTTCGTCATCTTCGTCAACGACCCGGGACTGGTGCCCCGGGGCTACGAACGGTATCTGGAGAATCGCCTGCGGGAGAGGTTCGACTTCACGGGGACCGCCATCCGGCTCCTGTTCCGCAAGAAGAGGCGGGGCCGGGCGGCGCCGGGGGAGGGTAGAGGTTGAAGGCGGCCGCGCTCGTCCTCCTGGCGTACCTGCTCGGATCGGTGCCCGTCGGCCTGTTCGTGGCCCGGAGGGTGAGCGGGGTGGACATCCGCCGGCAGGGGAGCGGGAACATCGGCACCGCCAACGTGGCGCGCGTCGCCGGGTGGCGGGCGGGGGTGCTGGTCTTCGCCGCCGACGTCCTGAAGGGGGCGCTGCCGGTGCTGGCGGCCCGCTGGCTCGGGCTGCCGGGCCCGGTCGCCGCCGTCGCCGGGTTGGCGGCGGTCGTCGGCCACGACTGGTCGGTGTTCCTCAGGTTCCGCGGGGGCAAGGGCGTGGCCACCTCCCTGGGGGCGGTGGCCGTCTTCGCTCCCCCCGCGGCGCTGCTGCTGGTCCTCCTCTGGGCCGCCCTCGTGGCCGTCACCCGCTACTCGTCCGTCGGCTCCCTCGCCGGCCTGATCCTGTCCGCGCCGCTGGTGCGGCTCACGGGCGGGCCGCCCGAGGCCGTCTGGTTCTGCCTGGCGGCGGCCCTCCTGGGCGTGTGGCGCCACCGGGACAACCTCGCCCGCCTGGCCGAGGGCCGGGAGCACCGCCTGGGCGGTCCCGGGCGGAAGGCCGGCGCATGACCCGCGCCTGGATCTACGGCGCGGGCGCCGTGGGCTGCCTGACGGGCGGTCTCCTGGCGGCGGCCGGCTGCCCCGTGGTGCTCATCGGCCGCCCCGAGCGGCTGGCGCCGGTGCGGGAGGGCGGCCTGCGCTTGCGCACGCCCGGCGGCCTGGTGACGGCGCGTCCCCTGGTGGCCTGGAGCGCGGCGGAGGCCGCCCGGGCCTTCCTGCCCGACCTGGTGGTGGTCACGGTGAAATCCCGGGCGACCGGGGAGGCGGCGACCGAGCTGGGCCGCCTCCTGAGGGAGGGCGGCCGCTTCTTCGTCCTCACCCTCCAGAACGGCCTGGGGAACGAGGAGGCCCTGGCCGCGGCCCTGGGGGAGGAGCGGGTGTGGTCGGGGGCGCTCACCGTGGCCGTGGCGTTCAGCGGGCCGGGGGAGGTGGCGGCCGCCGGCAACCGGGGCGGCCTGGCGCTCACCTCCTTGCGCTGGTCGGGCGGGCCCGGACCCGGGGGAGAGCAACCCTGGCGGGACGTCCTGGACGCCTTCTGCGCCGGCGGGTTCCCCGCGGTGGCGGAGCCCGCCACCTATCGCAGCCTGAAGTGGTCCAAGCTCCTCTTGAACCTCCTCGGCAACGCCATCCCGGCCGCCCTGGACCTGCCGCCCGGCGAGGCCCTGCGGGACCGCCGGGCCTTCCGCCTCGAGCGGGAGGCGTTCGCCGAGGCCTGCCGCGTGGCGGCGGCCGAGGGGGCGGAGATCCGCAACCTCCCCGGCTACCCGGTGCGCCTGCTGCGCCGGCTCCTGCTCGGCCTGCCTCTGCCCCTGGCCCACCGGCTGCTCTACCGGGCGCTGGCGGGCGGCAGGGGCGGCAAGCTGCCCTCCTTCCTCCTGGACCTGCGCGCCGGCCGGCCCACGGAGGTCGCCTCCCTCAACGGCGCGGTGGCGGCCCGGGCCAGGGAGCACGGCCTGGAGGCCCCCGTCAACGCTGCCCTCGCCGAACTGCTGGAGGGTTTGGCCTCGGGCACCCTCGACCGCGCCTGGTTCCGCGGCCGACCCGACCGGCTGCAGGGGTACGTGGCCGCCCGCGCCGGCAATTCATAATCCCCCGGCCCGCTTCATATCGTGTATTGTCCATCCGGGCGCGGGGGGGTAGGAGCATGGAGGCCTTCGACGTCTACCGGGACATCGCCGAGCGGACGGGCGGCGAGATCTACATCGGCGTGGTCGGGCCGGTGCGCACGGGCAAGTCCACCCTGGTGAAGAGATTCCTCGAGTTGCTCGTCCTGCCCAACATCGAGGACGAGTACGAGCGGCAGCGCACCATCGACGAGATGCCCCAGATGCGGATTCCGACGGAAACCGACCACCCATTCCGATTCATTCCGACCACCTGTTCCGAGGGAAAGCGACCACCGATTCCGAGGCAAAGCGACCACCGATTCCGATTCATGCCGACCACTTT
>JBBIPI010000115.1:0-5439 GCA_037442985.1 Clostridiales bacterium | reverse complement strand
CGACCCGGGAGATCGCCGACCTGATCGGCGCCGTCCGCCAGGAGATCCAGCAGGCCGTGGAGGCCATGGAACGGGCCACGGGGGAGGTGGAAGGGGGAGCCGGGCTGGCGCGACAGGCGGGACAGGCGCTGGACGAGATCGCGCGCCTGGCGGCCGACGCCAACAGCCGCGTGCAGAACATCTCCGCCGCGGCCCAGCAGCTGGCCGCGTCCAGCAGCGAGGTGGTGCAGGCCATCGAGCGGGTCGCCGGCATCGCGCGGGACCACGCCCGGGCCAGCGAGACGATGGCTGCCGCCACGCGCCAGGTGATCGCTGCCGTGGACGACATCGGCGCCGTCAACGCCCGCAACGCCGCGGCCGTGAGGGAGATGAGCCGCTCCGCGGCCCGGCTCACCTCCTCGAGCGAGGAGACGGCCTCCTCCGTGCACGGCTTGGTCCGCTCCGTGGCCGCCATGACGGACGAGCTGATGGAGCTGATGGGCCGCTTCCGCACCGACGGGGCCCGTGTCGCGCCCCTCCGCTTCGGGGCCCTGAACCTCCAGCGCCTGGAGGCGCAGATGAAGGCGTACCAGCCGATGATGGAGTACCTGTCCGCCCGGCTCGGCAGGCGGGTGGAGTACATCCCCACGGCCACCTACGACGCCCTGGTGGCCGCCATGGCCGAGGGGGCCATCGACTTCGCCCACCTGGGTCCGGCCCAGTACGTGGAGGCCGCGGACCAGCACGGCGTCCGCGCCATCGTGAAGATGCTCCAGGACGGCGAGCCGTATTACTACAGCTACTTCATCGCCCGCGCCGACAGCCCCTTGCAAGGTCTGGGCGACCTCCGGGGCCGGACCTTCGCCTTCGGCGACCGCAAGTCGACCTCCGGCCACGTGGTGCCCCGCCTCACCCTGGTCAAGGCCGGGATCGACCCCGACCGGGACCTCAAGGAGTACCGCTTCCTGGGCAACCACGACAACGTCGTGGAGGCGGTGCTCAAGGGCGCCGTGGAGGCCGGGGCGGTGGAGGACGGCGTCTTCGAGAAGTACAAGGCGCAGCCCCTCAAGGTCATCGGCCGGTCCGACCCCATCCTGCAGTTCCCCTGGGCGGTGCGGCCGGGCTTGCCGGAGGATTTGGTGCAGGCCCTCCAGGCGGCGCTGGTGGACTGCCGCGACCCGGACGTCCTGCGGCCCATCCACCCGCGCCTGACCGGCTTTGCCCCGGCGTCTGACGAGGAGTACGATTTCTTCCGGCGCCTGCGCCGCGAGGCTGCCTGAACCCCGGCAGGAAAACGGCCACCACATGTCGTATAATGCCCCGCGATAGTGCTCCTAGATGTTGCGCTCGTTGGGGGCTGAGGCGATGCGCTGTCCCTTCTGCGCCCACGGCGACACGCGCGTGCTCGACAGCCGGCCGACGGAGGAGGGGGCGGCCATCCGGCGGCGGCGGGAGTGCGCCGCCTGCGGGGCCAGGTTCACCACGTACGAGAAGGTGGAGATGCCCCCCTTGGTGGTGGTGAAGAAGGACGGGCGGCGCGAGGCCTTCGACCGGGGCAAGATCCTGCGCGGCCTCGTCACCGCCTGCGAGAAGCGGCCCGTCTCCATGGAGGCGCTGGAGGCCCTGGTGGCGGACGTGGAGCGGGAGATCCGGGCCCGCTACGAGGGCGAGGTCCCCTCGCGGGCCATCGGCGAGCTGGTCATGGAGCGCCTGGCGGCCCTGGACGAGGTGGCCTACGTGCGCTTCGCCTCCGTGTACCGCCAGTTCACCGACACCCAGCAGTTCCGGGAGGAGCTGGACCGGCTGCTGGCGTCGCGCGGGCGTTGATCCCGATCCTGATTCCGGTAAGGAGGAAGAGTCTGTTGGCCAGAGGTAGGCAGGCGAGTGCCCCCGTCGCGGCGGGGAAGGACGAGCACCGGTTCACCGCGATGCAGATGAAGGTGTTCCTCGACCGCTACGCCCTCAAGGGGCGGGAGCTGAGGGTGGGGGAGCCGGCGCTGGTGGTGGACCGGGCCGATCCCCGGCGCGGGCAGGTGGTGACGGTGGAGGGGGTGGAGGGCCAGCGCTGCCGCGTGCGCCTGGCGGACGGCACCCAGGCGGAGCTGGACCGCATGGCGGTGGTGCCGCTCCTGGAGACGAGCCCGGTGCAGATGTGGGAGCGGGTGGCGCGCGCCATCGCCGCGGTGGAGCCGACCCCCGAGAAGCGCGAGTTCTGGGCCCGCCGCTTCCGCGAGGCGCTGGAGGGCTTCAAGTTCGTGCCCGGCGGGCGCATCCTGGCCGGGGCCGGCAGCGGCAAGGACCTGACCTACTACAATTGCTACGTGCTGCCGTCCCCCCACGACAGCCGCAAGGGCATCGTCAAGACGCTGGAGCAGATGATCGAGATCATGGCCCGGGGCGGGGGCGTGGGGATCAACGGCTCCAGCCTCCGGCCCAAGGGGGCCTACGTGCGCGGCGTCAACGGCCACTCCAGCGGCGCCGTCTCCTGGATGGAGATCTACTCCGACGCCACCGGCCTCATCGAGCAGGGCGGGTCCCGGCGCGGCGCCCTGATGCTCATGCTGGCCGCCTGGCACCCGGACATCGAGTCCTTCGTCACCGTCAAGCGCGACCTGACCCGCTTCAACAACGCCAACCTATCGGTGATCGTCCCGGACGGCTTCATGGAGGCGGTGGAGAAGGACGCCGACTGGGACCTGGTCTTCCCCGACACGGACGACCCCGACTACGCGCGGCTCTGGGACGGAGACCTGGCGGCCTGGGTGGCGGCGGGCAAGCCGGTGCGCGTCTACAAGACCATCAAGGCCCGCCGGCTCTGGGACCTGATCATCGAGAGCAACTGGGCCTCGGGGGAGCCGGGGGTGGTGTTCCTCGAGCGCTATAACAAGCTGAGCAACACATGGTACTTCCAGAAGCTGATCTCCGTGAACCCTTGCTTTGCCGGCTCCGTGCGCCTTGCGACGACCAAGGGCTTCCTCACGTTCGAGGAGCTCTATCGCAGCCAGGAGCCGATCGAGGTCATCGTGGACGCCCGAGCGGAAGACGAGGCGAGCCAAGTGGTGGGCGGCGCACGCCACGTTCGGCTAGGGGTCTCGGCGCGACCGGCGTTGCCGGTGTTCAAGACGGGCGAGAACGTGCCAGTCTACCGGCTGGTGACCGCCCATGGCTACGAGGTCACGGCAACGGCTGACCACCGCTTCCTGACACCTGACGGATACGTCAGGCTCTGCGACCTGAGCCCGGGGGACGTGCTGTATCTCCAGTCCGGGGAAGGCGGCTGGAGCCAGGAATGGGCTTTGCCGCCCATCTACTGGACGCCGGCGGCCCGGGCCAAGCTGGCCGCCCGGGCGAGGCGGGGCGAAGCCCGGGTGCCGACCGAATGGTCTCGGGAAGTGGGGCAGTTCCTGGGCTGGGCGGTGGCCGACGGCTATACCTACGACAGGGAGGGTCAGCCGCGTCTCCTCTTATACTTCGGGAAGAACGAGGAGGAGGTTGCTGGGCTCTTCCGCCGACAGATCCAGGCATGGTTCGGCGTTCAGGGGACGCTATCGCGCCGGTACAACACCACGGCGCTTCACTATGACGCTGCGGTGGCGTTGTTCGCCCGCGCCCTCGGGCTGCGGCCAGTCCCTGCGATTGAGAAACGGGTACCGGAGGCCATCTGGCGCGCCCCGCGAGAGGCGGTCGTCGGTTTCCTGCAGGGGCTCTTCACGGCGGATGGCACGGTGAACATCTCCGGTCACGGGAAATCGTGCACCATCCGTCTGGCCAGCAGTTCCAAGGGTTTGCTCCAGGATGTCCAGTTGTTGCTGCTTAATTTGGGCATCGTCAGCAGCCTTCGGTTGAGGCGGGCGGCAGGGCTTAAGATGCTCCCTGACGGCCAGGGAGGGTCCCGCGTTCACCGAGTGGCTCCCCAGTACGAACTGTTGCTCGACAAAGACAACCGGGACCGGTTCGCCGCTCTTGTAGGCTTCATGACTGAGGAGAAACAGAACAAGGTCCAGCGGTATATCCGGTCCAAGGAACGGCGGTCATATCGAGAACGCTTCGTAACGGAAGTGGTTGCGATCGACTATATAGGTGTCGAAGATGTGTATGACACCACAGAAGCATCCACACATTCCGTCATAGCAAACGGTATCGTCGCTCACCAGTGCGGCGAGCAAGGGCTCCCAGCCTTTGGCGTGTGCAACTTGGGCAGCCTCGGTCTACCGACCTTCGTCCGGGACGGGGAGGTGGACTGGGACCTGCTGGCCGACACCGTCCGGGTGGCGGTGCGCTTCCTGGACGACGTCATCGACGAGACGCGCTACATCTTCGAGGAGAACCGCCAGATGCAGATGCAGGCCCGGCGGGTGGGCCTGGGCACCCAGGGGCTCGCCCACATGCTCATCAAGCTGAAGCTGCGCTACGGCAGCCCGGAGGGCAACGCCTTCCTGGAGGAGCTGTACCGGCGCATCATGCTCGAGGCCTACTGGGCCTCGGTGGAGCTGGCCAAGGAGAAGGGCCCCTTCCCGGCCTTCGACCGGGACAAGTTCCTGAAGGGCGAGTTCATCCGCCGCCTGCCCGAGGACTTGCGGGACGCCATCGCCCAGCACGGGATCCGCAACGCCACCCTGCTCACCCAGGCGCCCACGGGGACCACCAGCCTGCTGGCGGGCATGTCCTCGGGGATCGAGCCGGTCTTCCGCTTCAAGATGAAGCGGACCGACCGGCTGGGCGAGCACTACATCTACGACCCGCTCTACGAGGAGTGGGAGAAGGCCAACCCGGGCGCCGAGCGGCCCCCCTGGTTCGTCCAGGCCGACGAGCTGACGCCCGAGGAGCACGTGACCGTCCAGGCCATCATCCAGAAGTACGTGGACGCCAGCATCTCCAAGACGGTGAACGCCCCCCACAGCCACACCGTCGAGGACACCCGCCGGGTGTACGAGCTGGCCTACAAGCTGGGGTGCAAGGGGATCACCTACTTCCGCGAGGGGAGCCGGACGGGGGTCCTGTCCGAGGTGAAGGAGGAGCGGAAGGCGCCGCCGGCCGCCCCGGCCGCTGCGGGCCGGGAAGGCGGCGAGCCGCGCCAGATGGCGCTCATCCCCCAAGTGGGGGGGCCGAGGCAACTGGCGGAGGCGGGGGCGGGGGTGAACGGCGCCTGGGGCAGCATCCGCCCCATCGAGCGACCCGCCCGCCTGCAGGGGTTCACCGACGCCCGCGAGACGCCGCTCGGGAAGCTCTTCCTGACTCTCAACGTTATGGACGGCCACCCCATCGAGCTCTTCGCCCAGATCGGCAAGGCGGGGAGCGACGTGGCCGCCTTCACCGAGGCGGTGGCGCGTTTGATCTCCCTCAGCCTGCGCTGCGGGGTCGACCCCCGGGAGGTGGCGGAGCAACTCGTCGGCATCGGGGGGAGCCGCTCCGTAGGGTTCGGGCCGCAACGGGTGCGCTCGGTCCCGGACGCCATCGGCC
>JBBIPI010000114.1:0-5448 GCA_037442985.1 Clostridiales bacterium | reverse complement strand
CCCCCAGGGCGCCGAGGCGCTCCAGGAAGCGGCGGACGACCAGCTCCTCCAGGTCGGCGCCGGCCAGGTCGGCCAGGACGCGGCGCGCCACCGCCACCACCCGCTTCCCGGCCTGCCGGCGCAGCTCCCCGGCGAAGGCCTCGCGCTCCCGCCGGACCGCCTCCTGCCAGCGCCGCCGCGCCTCCTCCCCCTCCCGCCGCGCCTGCGCCAGCAGCCGCCCGCGCTCCTCCTCGGCCAGCGCCCGCGCCTCCGCCAGCAGCGCCTCCCGCTGCTCCTCCAGCGCCCGCAGCGCCTCCCGGTGCCGCCGGGCGGCCTCTTCCGCCGCGGCCGCCTTGGCCCGCGCCTCCTCCAGGCGGGCGGCGATGGCCCGCTCCCGCTCGTCCATGGCGCGCAGCACGGGCCGGTAGAGGAAGCGCTTGAGGAGGGCGACCAGGACCAGGAAGTTGACGATCTGGGCCGCCAGCGTCAGACCGTCGACCTTCACCCCCCGGCTCACCCGCCCGCCCGGGCCACGACGTGGTTCCAGAAGGGATTGGCGAAGAGGATGATCAGGGAGACCACGAAGGCTTGGCCGTGGACTCCACCATCGCCAGGCCCACGAACAGGGTGCGCGTGATCCTGTTGGCCTCGTCGGGCTGCTGGGCGATGGTGCTCAGGGCCTGCGCCAGCGCCCGCCCCTCCCCCAGGGCCGGGCCGATGGAGCCGATGGCGATGGTCACCCCGGCCGTGACGATGGAGACCATGCCGATGAGGGCGACGCTGTCCAACCTCACTCCCCCTTTGCCGGACCGGCGCCGTCCTGCCGCGCCTGCAGGGCGGAGGCGATGTACACCATGGCGAGGACGGCGAAGATGTAAGCCTGGATCACCCCGGTGAGCAGGCCCAGGACCTGCATCAGGACGGGGAAGAAGAAGGGCGCGATGCCCAGGAGGATGGCCGCGATGTTCGTCCCGCTCATCGCGTTCCCGTACAGGCGCACCGCCAGCGCCAGGGTGCGCGCCAGCTCCCCGACGACGTTGAAGGGCAGCATGAACACGGTGGGCGTGACGTACTGCCGGAGGTAGCCGACGAGCCCCTGCCGCCGGACGGCGTAGGCGGGGACGGCGGCGAAGACGCACAGGGCCAGCGCCGCGGTGGTCGACAGGGACCCGGTGGGGGCGACGTACCCGGGCACCACGTCCAGGACGTTGGCGGCGGCGATGAACAGGAAGAGGGTGCCGATGAAGGGCAGGAACGGCCCCGGGTCCTCGCGGCTGATGGCCCGGATCTCGGCGGACAGCCAGGCCGTCACGATCTCGAGGGCGCTCTGCCAGCGCGAGGCCCGCGCCCCCGCCGCGAGGTTCCTGGTGGCGAGCCAGGACCCGGCCGTCAGCAGGGCCATGACGGCCCAGGTGTACGCGATGGTGGCGTTGAGGGAGAGCCGCCCCCACTGCCAGAGCACGATCTCGTCGGGGCTCAGGCGCACCCGGCCTCACCCCCGGGCGGCGTGCCGGGGCGCCCTGCCGGGGCGGGCGCGGCCCACCGCCAGGGCCCGCGCCGCCAGGAAGCCGGCCAGGCAGGCGGCGAGGCGTTCCCACCGCCCCCCGGCGACCAGGAGGAAGCCGCCCGCCGTGCCGCCCAGGCGCAGGGCGAGGCTCAGGAGCAGCAGGGCCGCCGGCCGGCGCGCCGTAGCCAGCCTCCGCACCGTGACCCACAGGCCGCCGTAGTGGACCCCGCCCAGCCCGAGGCCCGCCGCCGCGGCCGCCGCCAATCCCGCCAGCTCGGGCATCCCGCCCGCTCCCTCCCCCTCACGGGCCCTTGTGGACCCGCTGGATCCAGTGCCAGGCGTTCAGGCAGCCCAGCGCCACCCCGACCACCAAAAGCGTCAGCGTCCACGAGAAGGGCGCCGGCCGGTGCCGGTCGAGCCACAGCCCCGCGGCGACGGCGGCCAGGGTCGGCACCGCCACCGACCAGCCCACGAGCCCGAACATCCCCAGCCAGAACCAGACGCTGCCGTCCCGCTCCCTCCTGGCCCGGATCCGCCGCGCCGCCTTCTCCCCCACCCGGCGGCTGAACTCGGCCCCGGGGTCGCCGCTGCCCCGCCTCGCCCGCTCACCCAAGGACCTCCTCCCCCAGCCGCGCCAGCTCGCGCACGACCTGCGTCTCCAGGCGGCGCACCGCCGAGCGCACCTGCTCCTCCTGCTCCTCCCTGCGCCGCAACGCCGCGTCCACGGCCTGCCGCAGGCCCTCCAGATCGGGACCGGCCACCGCCTCCCGGGTGGAGACCAGCACCTCCGGCCCGTCCTTCACCAGGGTCCCCTCGTCCACCGCCACGAAGCGCTCCTCGCCGCCCGCGGCCACGTACGCCAGGACCCCCGGCACCAGGGCGGCCACGAAGTCGACGTGGCGGGGCAGGAGGCAGAAGAAGCCGTTCTCCGCCTCGGCCACCACCTTCAGCGCCGGCTCGTCCACCACCACCCCGGTCGGCGACAGCACCCTCAGCCGCACGTCGCTTCCGCGATCCTCCCGATCATGTACAGGGACTTCTCCGGCAGGTCGGCCAGCTCGTCGCTCAGGATGCGCTCGCAGCCCTCTATGGTGTCCTCCAGGTCCACCCGCCGGCCCGGGACGCCGGTGAAGGCCTCGGCGGTGAAGAAGGGCTGCGTCAGGAAGCGCTCGAGTTGCCTGGCCCGGCGCACCGTGGCCCTGTCCTCCCGCGACAGCTCCTCGATGCCCAGCATGGCGATGATGTCCTTCAGTTCTTCATACTCCGCCAGCACCCGCCGCACCTCCCGCGCCACGCGGTAGTGCCGCTCCCCGACGACAGAGGGCGTCAGCATCTTGGAGTCGGACCGGAGGGGGTCCACGGCGGGGTACAGCCCCTGGCTGGCGCGCTTGCGCGAGAGCACGATGACCGCCGACAGGTGGCCGAAGGTATGGGTGGCCGCCGGATCGGTGAAGTCGTCCGCCGGGACGTAGACCGCCTGGACGGAGGTGATGGCGCCCCGCTCCGTGCTGCAGATCCGCTCCTGCAGCTCCGCCAGCTCCGTCGCCAGGGTCGGCTGGTAGCCCACCCGGGACGGGATGCGCCCCATCAGCCCGGAGACCTCCGAGCCGGCCTGGACGAAGCGGAAGATGTTGTCGATGAGGAGGAGCACGTCCTGCCCCGCCACGTCGCGGAAGTGCTCGGCCACGGTCAGGGCCGCGTGGCCCACCCGGAAGCGCACGCCCGGCGGCTCGTTCATCTGCCCGAAGATCATGCAGGTGCGGTCGAGCACCCCGGCCCGCGCCATCTCCCGGTACAGCTCCTCGGCCTCCCGGCAGCGCTCGCCGATGCCGCAGAAGATGCTCACGCCCCGGTAGCGGTGGATGGTGTTGTGGATCAGCTCGGTGATGACCACCGTCTTGCCGACGCCGGCGCCGCCGAACAGGCCCGCCTTCCCCCCGCGCTCCAGGGGGGCCAGGAGGTCGATGATCTTGATGCCCGTCTCGAAGATCTCGGAGGAGGTGGAGTGGCGGGCGAAGGGCACCGGCGCCCGGTAGATCGGCTCCCAGGGCCCGCCCGCCAGGGGCTCCCCGCCGTCCACGGGCTCGCCGAAGACGTTCAGGGCCCGGCCCAGCACCCGCTCGCCCACGGGCACGCGCAGGGGTCGCCCCGCGTCCACGACCGGGTCACCGCGGGCGAGGCCGCGCGTGGGGGTGAGGGCGATGGTGCGGACGGTGGCCTCGTCCAGGTGGCCTACCACCTCCAGTCGCACCGCGCCGTCGGGCCCGGCCCGCAGCTCGTTGAACAGCTCCGGCAGCGGCCCCGCGAAGCGGGCGTCCACGACGCTGCCCCGTACGGCGACCACCGTACCCTGACCCACCGGCGCCCCCCTCTCTACGCTCCGGCGCTCACCCTTACCATAATGCACCGGCGGCCGCGGGGTCAAAACGCACACCGCAGGCGATGCGTGGCGGCTCGACGGCGATCTGGTGCGGGGGATCCGGCACGACCCGGTGCGGCAGGCGCTGCTCGCCGCGCTGACCGAGTTCGCCCACCGCACCGGCGCGCAGGTGGTCGCCGAGGGGATCAAGACCGCCGAGGACCTGACGGCCCTGCGGAGCACCGGCGTCGACTTCGCCCAGGGGTTCCTCTTCCACCGCTTGGCCCCGGGGAGTGCGCAGCAGCACCTCCACCATGGCAGAGGCATCCGGGACGAGTCTCACCGTTTGTCCCCGTCCGGTTCTCGCTCGCCGCGGCACTCATGCACCAGCGTGGCGGCCGGAATGCCGAGCTCCACCGGCTCAAGGGAGCGCAGCCGCGCCAGCAGTTCGTCCGGCTCGGGACGCCCTGGGCTTTCGCGGAGCAGGGACAGGACGTACTCGCTCATCGTCGTTCGATGCTTGCGAGCTCGCTCCCTCAGCCGGTCCTTCAAATCCTGCGGGAGTCTCCGTATCTGGAACGTGCTCATAGCAGCACGAAAGCATGAAACCATCATGCACCGCATGCAGATCCGTGGCACCGAGTGTGTCAAGAGGTTCCGGGGGATTTTCTGGAAATAAAGCTTCATTCCTTAATTTGCCATTTATAGGGCTGCTCTTTTCCCGCCCCGTCACCGATCCCTTCCAAAGGCCTCCTGGAGCCTGTCGCCTCTCACCACACCGGCTGCAGCCGCTGCAGCTCCCGGAAGAACGGCCCAAACCCCTCACTTCCGCGGTAGGCCGCCGGGAAGCGCCGAGGAGGCTTGAGGAGGCCGGGATCCTGGGCTCCATGGGCACGGTCGTCGACGGCCTGGACAACGCGCTGGCCGAGAGCTTCTACGCCAGCCTGCAGGTGGAGCTCCTGGACCGCCGGCGGTGGCGGACGCGGGCTGAGCTCAAGCTCGCCATCTTCGAGTACATCGAGGCCTTCTACAACCGGCGCCGGCGTCACTCAGCCCTGGGCTATCTCAGCCCGGAGAAATTGGCGAGGAGGTGGGAGGCGGCAGGCGAATCCCTGATGGAGGTGGCGCTCACCAAGCGCTAACCTGAAAACTCCCATTGTCTTACATCTCAGTGGTGCTCCAGACCGCCGGGGTCCGTCTAAACCTCGGGCTCGCGGCACCAGCGCAAGCCGACCTCTCTTCGCCTGCTGCTGGGGGCACTATTCGACACCCGACCCCGTTTTCATCCCCTGTGGTGCCGCCCCGGCGGCATGGGGGTCTAAACTGTCCACCAAACCGGGGCAAGTCCAACTCCCGTTCCGTGGCTCATAGTCGTTTATTTCACCGCGCAGGGTGAAGCTAAACGACCGGCCACTTCCTGCTTCCTCGACCCATGGCTCGTAGACCGGCCCGGGGCCGTTCCGCCGCCAGAGGGGATCTCCACAGGCGTCACTTCCCGGGGAACTCCCGGTAGTGCCGCTTAGGACGGCCAGCCCGTATGCGCGCAGGTTCCGCGCCGCATTGAGGTCCCGGTCCAGCTCCAGCCCGCACGCCGCGCAGCGGA
>JBBIPI010000113.1:0-5461 GCA_037442985.1 Clostridiales bacterium | reverse complement strand
GGCGCCGGGCCGGCCAGACAGGCAGGCCGCTTTCGGGCAGGTACCAACCCCCGGGCCTGCTCCCTCCCCCTTGCTCGCCCCCATCGCGTCAGGTTATAATCTTTTATGACCAATTCCTGACATTCGTTGGCGTTTGCGCTTTTCCCGGCCACGCGCCGGCACCCGCCGCCTTCCACCCGTCCGCGCCGGCGGCCAACCGACAGCCTGCTGCTTTGGCGGTAGCGCGACAACACCGTGCGTGCTTGCTCATGAGAACCGTCTTTCGGAGGGAGGGTTCTCGTAGTGGTACGTGCCGTGTTGCTGGCGGGAGGCCTGGGGACGCGGCTCCATCCCCTGACCGAGACGCTGCCCAAGCCGATGATCCCGGTCCTGGGCAGGCCCTGGCTCGAACGGCTGGTCGAGCATCTGACGCTGCAGGGCGTCGGCGAGATCATCCTCAGCCTGCGGCACGGCAAGGACGTCATTATCCGCCATTTCGAAGCCCCAGGCCGGTCCGGGATGCGGGACGCCGGCCCGCGCGTGCGCTTCTGCGTCGAGCCCGTGCCCCTGGGCACCGGCGGGGCGATCCGCTACGCCGCCTGGCCCGCCCAGGACACGGTGGTGGTGTTCAACGCCGACGTGGTGCAGGCGTTCGACCTGGCCCCCTTCCTCGCCTTCCACCGCGCGCGCGGCGCGGACGTGACCATCGGCTTGGTCGAGGTGGAGGATCCGTCGGCGTACGGGGCGGTGGAGTTGGGCGGCGACGGGCGGGTGCGCCGGTTCGTGGAGAAGCCAGGTCCGGGTGAGGTCGCCGCCAGGCTGGTCAACGCGGGTATCTATGCCTTCGAGCCCGCGGCCCTGGCCGAGATCCCCGAGGGCCGCGAGGTGTCCGTGGAACGCGAGGTGTTCCCAGCGCTGGTGGGTCGCGGTCGGAACGTGTTCGGCTACGCCTTCGACGGCTACTGGCTGGACCTGGGCACGCGCGACCGCTACCTCCAGCTCCACGCCGACATCCTGCGCGGTCGCTGCCCCATCCGCCCTCAGGGCGAGCTGCGCGCGCCCGGGGTGTGGGTCGAGGGCCGGGCCGACATCGCCGCCGGGGCGGTGATCAAGGCGCCCGTCGCCCTCGGCCGGGGGACGGTGGTGGCGCCGGGTGCCCGGGTCGGCCCGTACGTGGTGACCGGACGGGGCTGCCGGATCGGCGCGGACACCCGGGTGCGGCGCTCCGTGCTCTGGGACGGCGCCGAGGTTCACCGCGAGGCGCAGGTGAACGGCTGCGTCCTGGGCACGGGTGCCCGCGTCGGGGGTGGTGTGCTCGAGGATGCGCTCGTGGCCGCGGGGAGGTGGTCGGCGTGAGGCCGCGCCGCCTGCGGCTGGCCGAGCGGGTGGCGCCCGTCGGGCAACGCGCCGGGTGACGGCCGTGGGCGACGGGGTCAGGGTGGTCGAGAAGCCCTGGGGGCGAGAGGTTTGGTACGCCGTGACGGACCGCTACGCGGGGAAGGTCCTCGAGGTCCGCGCCGGCCACGCCCTCAGCCTGCAGTACCACCGGCGCAAACAGGAGACCCTCTACTTCCGCAGCGGCACGGGCTGGCTGCGTCTGGGGGATCGGGTCGTCCCGATCGAGCCCGGCCTGGCCGTGACCATCCAACCCGGCACGCTTCACCGCGTCGAGGCGACGACGGACCTGGAGATCCTCGAGGTGTCGACCCCCGACCTGGACGACGTGGTCCGCCTGGAGGATCGCTACGGCCGCAGCGAAGGCGGCGCCGCCGAGGGCGGGTCCGCCGCTGCTGCGCCTGCGCTCCCCCCTCACATCTTTCGCGAGTACGACATCCGCGGCGTCTATGGCCGCGACCTGACACCCGAGATCGCCCGCTGGCTCGGCCGCGCCTTCGCCGGGCTCGCGCGCGAGCGCGGCCACCGGCAGGTGCTGGTCGGCCGGGACAACCGCTCCTCCTCTCCGGCGCTCGCCGCCGCCCTCACCGAGGGGCTCACCGAAGCCGGTTGCGACGTGCTGGACATCGGCCAGGTGACGACGCCGGTGCTTTACTGGGCGCGCCAGTTCTACGGCGTCGACCCGGCGGTCATGGTCACGGCCAGCCACAATCCGGGCGCCGAGAACGGGTTCAAGGTGGCCCTCGGCCGCGCCACGCTGTACGGCGAGGCCATCCGCGACCTCTACCGCCGGACCGTCGAGGCTGCCACCTGCCCGCCGCCGCACCCCGCCGGGACTGCCGGGCGCGTGTTCCGTGCCGACCCCGTCCCCCCCTACGTCGAGATGATCGGCGGGCGCGTCCGCCTGGCCCGGCCGCTCAAGGTGGTCGTCGACTGCGGCAACGGCACCGCCAGCCGCATCGCGCCGGCGGCGTTCCGCCGCCTCGGCTGCGAGGTCGACGAGCTCTACTGCTGGGACGACCCCCGCTTCCCCCACCATCACCCCGACCCGGTCCGGCCGGAGAACCTGCGCGACCTGATCGCCCGGGTGCGGGAGACCGGCGCGGACCTGGGCCTGGCCTTCGACGGGGACGGCGACCGGCTCGGCGTGATCGACGACCGGGGGCAGATCCTGTGGGGCGACCAGTTGATGATCCTCTTCTGGCGCGAGATCCTCCCCCGCTACCCCGGCGCTCCGGCGATCGTCGAGGTCAAGTGCTCCCAGGCGCTGGTGGAGGAGATCGAGCGCCTGGGCGGGCGGCCGTTCTTTCACCGCACGGGCCACTCCTACATCAAAGCCACGCTCCAGGAGCGGGGCGTCCCCTTCGCAGGGGAGATGTCCGGACACCTCTTCTTCGCCGATGAGTACTACGGCTTCGACGACGCCGTCTACGCCGGCGCCCGGCTCTGCCGGTTGGTGGCGGCGGCAGGCCGGCCATTGTCCGCCCTCTGGGCGGACGTGCCGCGCTACCCGTCCACGCCGGAGGTGCGGGTGCCCTGCCCCGAGGAGCGCAAGGCCGAAGTCGTAGCGGCGGTCCGCGCCCACTTCGCGGGCCGTTACCCCGTGATCGACGTGGACGGCGCCCGCGTGCTCTTCCCCGCCGGCTGGGGCCTGGTCCGCGCCTCCAACACCCAGCCGGCGCTGGTGGTGCGGTGCGAGGGGCGGACGGAGGCCGACCTGGCCCTGGCCAGGGCGGAGATCGAGCGGGCGCTGGCCGCGGCGGGGATCCCCGTCGTGGACTGGAGCTGAGCCGGCGGAACGGCCCTTGAGCCTCCCTTAGGCGCCGAAGACCTCCAGGGGCCGGCCGCAGGCGCAGGCGCGCTCCCGGGGCACCCGCGCCAGGACCAGGGCGAGGAGGGCGCGCAGGCGCGCTAGGTTGGCGTTCATGACCTCCAGGACCTCGGTGTGGGTCAGGGGCTGGGGCGAGATGCCGGCGGCGTAGTTGGTCACCGTGGCCACGGTGGCGTAGCAGAGGGAGAGTTCCCGCGCCAGGACCACCTCCGGCACGCCCGTCATGCCCACCACGTGGCCGCCCAGTCGGGCGAAGGCCCGGATCTCGGCCGGCGTCTCGAAGCGGGGCCCTTCCGTGCAGACGTATGTGCCCCCTGCCCGCACGGGCACGCCCAGTTCCTCGGCCGCGGCGGCCAGTAGGCCGCGGAGCTGCGGGCAGTACGGTTCGCTCACGTCGACGTGGGCCACCCCGGAGCCGCCGTCGTAGAAGGTGGCCGGGCGGGTCTTGGTGAAGTCCAGGAACTGGTCCACCACGACGAACGTCCCGGGCTGGATCTCCTGCGTGAGGGAGCCGACGGCGGCGGTGGCCAGGACCCGCTCCACCCCCAGCTCCTTCAGCGCCCAGACGTTGGCGCGGTAGTTCACCCGGTGCGGCGGGACCGAGTGGCGGGCGCCGTGGCGCGGGAGGAAGGCGACCGGCTCGCCCGTGGCCGGGAGGGAGCCGCACCAGGCCGTCACCTCGCCGTAGGGCGTGGCCACGCGCTCCTCCCTCACCTCCGCGAGCAGGGAGGGGTCGTAGACCCCGGTGCCGCCCAGCACCGCCAGGCGGACGGGCCGCCGTCCCGACCTCAGCGCTCCACCAGCCACCGCTCGATGTCCCTCGTGTAGCTGACCAGCTCCTCGGGCCGGAAGAAGAGGGCGATCTCCCGCTCCGCCGAGGCGGCCGAGTCGGAGCCGTGCACCACGTTCATGCCGACGGTGAGGCCGAAGTCGCCGCGGATGCTGCCGGGGGACGCCGTCAGGGGGTCGGTGGCGCCCATGAGGGCCCGCACCACGCTGATGGCCCGCTCCCCCTCCCAGACCATGGCCACCACCGGCCCGCTGGTGATGAAGCGGATCAGGCCGGGGAAGAACGGCCGGCCCCGGTGGGGCGCGTAGTGCTCCTCGGCCATCTCCCGGCTGAGGAGCAGCATCTTGAGGCCGACCAACCGCAATCCCTTGCGCTCCAGGCGGGCGATCACCTCGCCCACCAGGCCGCGCTGCACGCCATCGGGCTTGACCATCACGAACGTCCGCTCCAACCTCACGCCCCCCTCTGCTCCGCCTGCACCGGGTTGCGCAGGCGGCCGATGCCTTCGATGTCCACCTCGACCACGTCGCCGTCCGCCAGAGGGCCGATCCCCGCCGGCGTCCCGGTGAAGACCACGTCCCCGGGCTCGAGGGTCATGACGCCGCTGATGAAGCTCACCAGTTCCCCCACCCGGAAGATCAGGTTGGCCGTCGTGTCCCGCTGGCGGGGGGCGCCGTTGACCAGGGTGACCAGGTGCAGGTTGTCCGGGTCCAGGCCCACGGCGATGGCCGGCCCCAGCGGGGCGAAGGTGTCGAAGCCCTTGGCCCGCGTCCACTGGCCGTCTTTCCGCTGCAGGTCCCGGGCGGTGACGTCGTTGCCGCAGGTGTAGCCCAGGATGCCGGCCAGCGCCTCCTCGGGTCCGGCATGCCGCAGCCGCCGCCCCACCACGGCCACCAGTTCCCCCTCGTAGTCGACGCGGCGGCTGGCCGCCGGCAGCACGATGGGGTCTCCGGGACCGATGACGGCCGAGGGCGGCTTCAGAAACAGCACCGGCTCCTCCGGTAGGGGCATCCCCAGCTCCAGGGCGTGGGTCCGGTAGTTCAGGCCCACGCAGACGACCTTCCCCGGGGACACGGGCGCCAGGAAGCGCACCTCGTCCAGGGGCAGCACCTCGCCGGTGGTTGGCGGCAGCTGGCCGTCTTCCCGGAGGGGTAGGGGCGGGGCGGCGAGCGGGCGGACGGTCACCCCGTCCAGGATGCCGTAGCTCACGACGCCGCGCCAGGAATATCGGACGATGCGCACGCACCCACTCCCTCCGCTGCGGGCTGACACCTTGACGATGATACCACACCCCGCCTAGCGGTTGCGGAGGTAGAGGCGGCCCGCGAGGACGAGCCGCTGCGTCCCCTCGTGGCCCGCGGCCAGGTCCACCCGGGTCACCACGTAGGCCGGCAGATGGCGCTCCAGGGTGGCCAGGAAGGAGAGCAGGGCGTCGCGCGGACCCGCGAACTCGAGGGTGAGGGGCA
>JBBIPI010000112.1:0-5491 GCA_037442985.1 Clostridiales bacterium | reverse complement strand
CGGAGGCCGCCTCCGCCGCCGCGCCGCCGGCGCCGGGGACCCGGGGCCGGCGGGGGCGCTGGCGCACCCGCCGGACGCCCGGAGGCAGGAGGCAGCGGAGCGCCTGGACGCGCAGGGAGAGGGTGTGGCGCGCCAGCCACTCGGCCAGGTCGATCAGCTCGGGGAACAGCAGGGGCTCCGGATCGAGGAGGGCGGCCACGGCTTTCAGTTCCCGCACGCCCGCCGGCGCCTCGGCGCTCAGGCGCACGACCAGCCCCTGGGCCAGGCGCCGACCGAAGGGCACGCGCACCCGCTGCCCCGGGCGAATATCCCCGCGCAACTCCGGGGGAATCTCATAATGAAAGAGGCGGTCGGCGCCGGGCACGGCCACGTCGACCGCCACTTCAGCGTAGAGCGGAGCGGGAAAAGGGGCTTCCGTCACTTGATGCCCTGCTTGGTCCGCTGGTAGCGCAGCGTGCCGGCCGCCAGCTCCTCGAGGGCGATGCTCACCGCCTTGGTCGACCGCGGCTCGATGGTCGGAGGCATGCCCTCGTTGAGCTGGCGCGCGCGCTTGGCCGCCGCGACGACCATCGTGTACTTGCTGTCCACGTGCTTGACCAGCTCGTCGATGGTCGGCTCGAGCTCCACCCTGTGGTCACTCCCCTTTCCGGCCCGACGCCACGGCCTCGCCGGGGACGGCCCAGCGCGCCAGCTCCGGCTGGCGGGCCACCCGGCACTTCTCGGCGACGATGACGGCTTCCAGCCGGCTCACCGCCTCGTCCAGGTCGTCGTTGACGATCGCGTAGTCATAGTGAATCACCTGCGCCAGCTCGCCCGGGGCGGCCACCAGCCGGCGCTCCATGGCGGCCGGCGAGTCGGCCCCCCGGCGGCACATCCGCTCGCGCAGGGTCTCGAGGGAAGGGGGAAGGAGGAAGACGTACACGGCATCCGGGTACAGCTTCCTGAGCGTGGCCGCGCCCTGGATGTCCTTCTCGACGATCACGTCCTGGCCGGCGGCCAGCCAGTCCTCCAGCGGGTGCCGCGGCGTCCCGTACAGGTTGCCGTGGACCTCGGCCCACTCCACGAACTCGCCGGCCGCGACCCGACGGAGGAACTCCTCCCGGTCCAGGAAGTGGTAGCTCACGCCGTCGACCTCGCCCGGCCGCCTGGGGCGCGTCGTCGCCGAGACGCCGTAGAGGAGGTCCGGCCGCCTCTCCTTCAGGCGCGCTCGCACCGCGCCCTTGCCCACCCCGGCCGGGCCGGAGATGACGATGAGCAGACCCTTGCCGCCGCACCCCACCCCGGGCTCACTCCGCTCAGGCGCTGGGAAACAAAAATGCCGGTCAGCCGCACCGGACCGCATGCTTCATCGCAGCATCATACGGGACTGCCAGGCGCGTGTCAACGAGGCGCGTCAGGCGTCGACGACCTCCGTCTCGACCGCGGCGAGGGCGCCGGCCACCAGCGCGGGGACGTCCAGCGCCGCCTCGGCCGCCTCCACCTCCTCCAGGCGCGGCCGCGTCCGCGGGTGCCGGGGGACGAAGATGGTGCAGCAGTCCTCGTAGGGGAGGATGGAGAGGTCGTAGGTGCCGATGCGCCTGGCCAGGGCGACGATCTCCCCCTTGTCCAGGCCGATGAGGGGGCGCAGGATGGGCAGGGAGGCCACGCGGTTGATGACGTTGATGCTCTCCAGCGTCTGGCTGGCCACCTGCCCCAGGCTCTCGCCCGTGACCAGGGCCAGGGCCCCCTCGCGGGCGGCCAGGTCCTCGGCGACGCGCAACATCAGGCGGCGCATCAGGGTGACGCCCAGCTCCGGCGGGCAGCGGTCGTAGATCTCCCGCTGCGCCGCGGTGAAGCCGACCACGTGCACGGTCACCGGCCCGCCCCAGCGGGCCAGGACCCGGCACAGGTCGACCACCTTCTGGCGCGAGCGCTCGCTGGTGAAGGGAGGGCTGTGGAAGTGGGCGGCCGCCAGCTCCAGGCCCCGCTTCATGGCCATCCACCCGGCCACCGGGCTGTCGATGCCCCCCGAGAGGAGGAGCACCGCCCGGCCGCTCGACCCGACGGGCAGCCCTCCCGGCCCCGCCACCGTCCGGGTGTACACGTAGGCCGCCTCGCGCACCTCGACGCTCACGGTGACCTGGGGCCGGTGCACGTCTACCGTCACGCCGGGCACGGCGCGGAGCAGGTGGGCGCCCAGGTGGCGGGCCAGGGCCTGGGAGTCCAGGGGGAAGCCCTTGTTGGCCCGCCGCGCCTCCACCTTGAAGGTCGCGGGGCGCCCGCCCGCCGCCGACCGCAGCGCCTCCGCCGCGGCCGCCTCGATCTCCGCGAGGTCCAGGCCGGTCTCGGCGGCGGGGCTGGCGGAGACCACGCCGAAGACGCGGGCCAGCCGCTGGCACACCTCCTCCGCCAGGGTCCCGTCGCCGTCCGGCTCCCCGGGGCGGCCGGCGGCCGCCGCCAGCCTCACGATCAGGCGGCCGTGCCGCCGGTCAACGCGCACCTCGTCCAGGCCGGCCAGGGCGCGCTGCACCCGCTTGAGGAGGACGCGCTCGAAGGCGGGCCGGTTGGCCCCCTTAAGCCCGATCTCCCCGTAGCGGACCAGGACGACGGGCCGGCTCAACGCCGGACGAGCCCCCGCAGCGCGGCCACCGCCTCGCCGACGGCGGCCACGGCGGCGTCCACGTCCTCCTCCGTGTTCAGGGGGGAGAGGCTGAAGCGCAGCGTGCCCTCGACGGCGGCGGGGTCGAGGCCGAGGGCGCGCAGGACGTGGCTGGCGGCGTGGCGGCGCGCGGAGCAGGCGGCGCCGGTGGAGGCGTACACCCCGCGCTCCTCCAGGGCGTGGACCAGGACCTCCCCGCGCAGCCCGGGGAAGGCCACGCTCACGATGTGGGGCGCCGCCTCCGACGGCCGGCCCGCCAGGGCGCCGTTCAGGCGCGCCTGGGGAACGGCCCGCAGGATCCCCTCGGCCAGGCGGTCGCGCAGGGCGGCCAGGCGGGCGGCCGCCTCCTCCCGCTCGGCCAGCGCCAGGCGCACGGCGGCGCCGAAGCCGGCGATCCCGGGCACGTTCTCCGTCCCCGCCCTCAGCCCCCCCTCCTGCCCGCCGCCCACCAGCAGCGGGCGCAGCTTGACTCCCGTGCGGACGTACAGGGCGCCGCACCCCTTGGGCCCGTGGATCTTGTGGGCGCTCAGGGAGACCAGGTCGACGCCCAGCCGCCGCACGTCCAGGGACAGCTTGCCCAGGGACTGGACCGCGTCCACGTGCCAGAGCGGCAGGCCCGTCCCCGCGCCGGCGGGCGCCCCCGGCCCCCTGCCCAGGACCCGCGCCACCTCCGGCAGGGGCTGGACCGTCCCCACCTCGTTGTTCACGTGCTGGATCGACACCAGGATGGTGTCGGGGGTGAGCGCCGCGGCCATGTCGGCGGGCGAGATCAGGCCGAGGCGGTCCACCGGGAGGTAGACCACCTCGAAGCCCTCCTCCTCCAGGCGCTCGCAGGCGCGCAGGACGGAGGGGTGCTCGACGCGCGTGGTGATCACCCGGCGGCCCCGCCGCCGCAGGGCGTGGGCGGCCCCCACCAGGGCCAGGTTGTTCGCCTCCGTCCCGCCCGAGGTGAAGACGACCTCGCCGGGCTCCGCCCCCAGGGCGCGGGCCACCGCCTCCCGCGCCTCCTTGACCAGCCGCTCGGCCCGGAACCCCAGGCCGTGGGGCGAGGACGGGTTCCCGTACGTCTCCTCCAGGGCGGAGACGACGGCGCGCACCACCTCGGGGCGCGCCCGGGTGGTGGCGCTGTTGTCCAGGTACACCGCGCGGACCATGGTCCCCCTCAGTGCCGGGCGGCCCCAGGCGGGCTCAGAGGCCCAGCAGTTCCGAGAGGCGCGCCCGGTCGTAGCCGAGCACCGGCGTCCCGTCCACCAGCGTGACCGGCACCGCCGTGAACCCCAGGTCCTCCACCAGTTCGGTGTAGTACTGCCGGCTCTGGGTGACCACCCGCTCCTCGAAGTCGATGCCGTTCCGTGAAAGAAACTCTTTCACCTGGACGCAGGCGGGTCACCCCGGCATGGTGTAGACGATGACTTCCCGGTCCATCCCCATCACCTCCCGCGCCCGGCCGCCCTCAGAAGCGCAGGCCGGCCAGGCGGTTCATCGCCTCCGCGAGCCGGTCGTCGGGGGTGGTGAGGGAGATGCGGAAGAACCCCTCGCCGTGCTCGCCGTAGCCGGTCCCCGGCGCCACGATCACCCCGACCCGCTCCAGCAGCTCCGCCGCGAACCCGGCGGAGGAGTACCCCGGCGGCACCGGCGCCCACACGTAGAACGCCCCTCGCGGCTTCTCCACGGCGATGCCCATGCGGCCGAGGGCGTCCACCACCAGGTCCCGCCGGCGGGCGTAGAGGTCGCACATACTCTTGGTGAACTCGGGCGGCGTCTCCAGGAGGGCGCTGATGCCGGCGTACTGGATGGCCGTGAACTGGCCTGAGTCGGTGTTCGTCTTGATTATGCCCAGCCCGGCGATCGCCTCGCGGTTCCCCGCCGCGAACCCGATCCGCCACCCGGTCATGTTGTACGGCTTGGAGAGGGAGTGGAACTCGACGGCCACCTCCTTCGCCCCCGGCACCTGCAGCACGCTGGGGGCCACATAGCCGTCATACGTGATCTCGCTGTAGGCGGCGTCGTGGCACAGCAGGACGTCGTGCCGACGGCAGAAGGCGACCGCCTCCTCGAAGAAGGCGAGGTCGGCCACCGCCGCCGTCGGGTTGTTCGGGTAATTGAGGAAGAGGATCTTGGCCCGCCGGGCCACCTCCGCCGGGACGGCCTCCAGGTCGGGGAGGAAGCCCCGCTCGGCCTTGAGGGGCAGCGGGTAGGGCTCGCCCCCCGCCAGGAGGACGTGGGTGCGGTAGACGGGGTAGCCCGGGTCGGGGACCAGGGCCACGTCCCCGGCGTCCACGTAGGCCCAGACGAGGTGGGCCAGTCCCTCCTTGGAGCCGATCAGGGTGATGACCTCGCTGCGCGGGTCCACCTCCACCCCGAAGCGGCGCTGCAGCCACTCGGCCGCCGCCTTGCGGAAGTCCAGGGCGCCCACGTAGCTCGGGTAGCGGTGCCAGGCCGGGTTGCGCGCCTCGCGGCAGAGCCGCTCCACCACGTGGTCCGGGGTGGGCCGGTCCGGGTCGCCGATCCCCAGGTCGATGACGTCGACCCCCCGGGCGACGGCCTCCTCCCGCTTGCGGTCGATCTCCGCGAACAGGTAGGGCGGGATCGCCTCGATGCGCCTGGCCTTCGCCACCACGCCTGCCCGTCACCCCTCGTCGTCGCGTCGGCCCTCAGCGGGGCGCGTACACCCCGCGGAACACCTCCACGGCCGGCCCCGTCAGGTAGACGCGGCCGTCCTCGGCCCATTCCACCGCCAGCTCGCCGCCCGGCAGGCGCACCGTCACCTGCCGCCCGGTGCGCCCGGTGAGCGCCCCGGCCACGGCGGCGGCGCAGGCGCCGGTGCCGCAGGCCAGCGTCGCCCCAGACCCC
>JBBIPI010000111.1:0-5504 GCA_037442985.1 Clostridiales bacterium | reverse complement strand
GCGTGGGCGAGCAAGAGCGGAGAGAGAGCCTGCTGGCGGCGGCCAAAGCGGTGTTCGCGCGCGAGGGCTACCACCGGGCCACGGTCCGGGACATCGCCCGCGAGGCCGGCGTCGCCACCGGCACGTTCTACCTTTATTTCAGCAGCAAGGAGGCCTGCCTGCTGGGCCTCATCGAGGAGTTCTACCGCCGGCTCATGGCCCGCATCGTCGAGGCCCGCGCCGGCCGCGGCAGCGTGCTGGAGAAGCTGGCGGCCTCCGTCGCGGCCGTGGTGCGCGCCTTCGCCGGGGAGCGGGACCTGGCCCGGATCGTGCTCATCCAGGCGGCGGGCGCCCACCCGGCCTTCGACGCCCGCCTGGCCCAGCTCCACGCCGACTTCGCCCGCCTGGTGGAGGAGGACCTGGCCGAGGCGGTGGACGCCGGGCTCTTGCCTCCTCAGGACACGGGGGTGACCGCCGTGGCCCTGATCGGCGCCGTCCACGAGGTGATCGTCGCCTGGCTGCGGGAGGGGCGGCCGGCCGACCTGGAGGCGGCGCTGCCGGCGCTCTCGTCCTTCTGCCTGCGCGGCGCCGGGGCAGGAGTGGCGGAGCGGCGCGTCCAATAGCACGAGACATGGCTTTCCGGGACCTGCGCGATTTCCTGTCCTTCCTCGAAGAGCGGGGCGAGCTGCGCCGGGTGCGCGCCCGGGTCAGCCCGCGCCTGGAGATCACCGAGATCGCCGATCGCCTGGCCAAGGCCGGGGGGCCGGCCGTCCTCTTCGAGGACGTGGAGGGGAGCCGCCTCCCCGTCGCCATCAACCTCTTCGGGACGCGTCGGCGCATGGCCTGGGCGCTGGGCGTGGAGGACTTGGAGGAGGTGGCGGCGCGGATCGAGGAACTCCTCGCCCTGCCGAAGCAGGGGCAGGGCGGGCTGTGGAGCCGGCTGTCGCTCTTGCCCCGCCTGGCCGAGCTGGGTACCACCGGCCCCAAGGTGGTGCGCTCCGGGCCGGTCCAGGAGGTGGTGCTGACGGGCGACCAGGTCGACCTGGGCCTGCTCCCCGTCCTCACCTGCTGGCCGGGGGACGCCGGCCCCTTCATCACCCTCCCCCTGGTGATCACCCGCGACCCGGAGACGGGGGAGCGCAACGTCGGGATGTACCGCATGCAAGTGCTGGACCGTGCCACCGCCGCCCTGCACTGGCAGCGCCACAAGACGGGGGCGCGCCACTTCGAGAAGGCCCGGCGGCTGGGGCGCCGGCTGGAGGTGGCTGTCGCCCTGGGCGGCGACCCGGCGCTGATCTACAGCGCCACGGCGCCCCTGCCGGAGGGGATCGACGAGCTCGCCTTCGCCGGCTTCCTGCGCTGGCGCGGGGTGGAGCTGGTCCGGGGCCGGACCGTTGACCTGGAGGTGCCGGCCGCCGCCGAGATCGTGCTGGAGGGCTACGTGGACCCCGCCGAGCCGCTGCGCCTGGAGGGCCCCTTCGGCGACCACACCGGCTTCTACTCCCTGGCCGACTACTACCCCGCCTTCCACGTTACGGCGCTCACCATGCGGCGCGACGCCATCTACCCGGCCACGGTGGTGGGCCCGCCCCCCATGGAGGACTACTGGCTGGGCCACGCCACCGAGCGGATCTTCCTGCCCTTCATCCGGCTCGTGCTGCCCGAGGTGGCCGACCTGCACATGCCGGCCGAGGGCGTCTTCCACAACCTGGTGTTCGTCGCCATCCGCAAGCAGTTCCCGGGGCACGCCTTCAAGGTGGCCAACGGGCTGTGGGGTCTGGGGCTGATGTCCCTGGCCAAGGTGATCGTGGTGCTGGACGAGGACGTGAACGTGCAGGACCCCCGGGAGGCCTGGTGGGTGGCGCTGAGCAACATCGACCCCCAGCGCGACGTCCGCTTCACCGCCGGCCCGGCCGACGTCCTGGACCACGCCTCGCCCTTCTTCACCTTTGGCAGCAAGATGGTGGTGGATGCCACGCGCAAGTGGCCGGAGGAGGGCTTCACCCGCGAGTGGCCCGAGCGCATCCGCATGAGCCCGGAGGTGGTGGCCCTGGTGGACAGGCGCTGGGAGGAGTACGGGCTGGGGGACCTGCCCCGGCGTCCCTGAACCCCTCGGCCGCCGACCGCGTTGACAGGCCGCGGGTGCCGCACTACACTGGCGGCGCGAGGTGGTGGCCCATCCTTCCGCTGCGAGCCAAGGCGGCCGCTTTCGCCCGCTTCGTGGTGGTGGAGCACACGCTCTTCGCCCTGCCCTTCGCCTACGCCGGGGCCTTCCTGGCCGCCGGCGGCTGGCCCGGCGGGGCGAAGGCGTTCTGGATCACCGTGGCCATGTTCGGCGCCCGCAGCGCCGCCCTGGGGCTCAACCGCATCATCGATCGGCACATCGACGCCCGCAACCCGCGCACCCGGGACCGGGAGCTGCCCGCCGGCCGCCTGAGCCTCGCCGAGGCCTGGGCGTTCACCCTGGCCTGCCTGGGCCTGCTGACGCTGGCGGCCTGGCGGCTCAACCCTCTGTGCCTGAAGCTCGTCCCCGTGGCCGTGGCCGCCCTGGTCGTCTATCCCTACGCCAAGCGCTTCACCTGGACCTGCCACTACTGGATGGTGCCCGCCCAGGCCTTTGCCCCCCTGGGCGGCTGGATCGCCGTGACGGGGCGGTTCGAGCTCGCCCCCGTCCTCCTGGGCCTGGCCGTGGGGCTGTGGATAGCCGGCTTCGACATCCTGTACGCCCTGCAGGACCTGGAGTTCGACCGGGCCAGCGGGCTGCACTCCCTACCCGCCTCCGTCGGCGTTCCCGCGGCGCTCCTCGTCTCCCGCTTGACCCACGTGGTGGTGGTGGGCCTGCTGGCGGCCCTGGCCGCCGTGGCGGGGCTGGGCGCGCCCTTCTACGCGGCGCTGGCCCTAGCCGCCCTGCTGCTCGCCTACCAGCACAGCCTGGTCTCGCCCCGGGACCTGTCGGCGGCGGCGCGCGCCTTCAACGTCAACCTGGCCGTCGGCCCGCTCCTCTTCCTGGGCATCGTGGCCGACGTGCTGGCGTGAGGTGGAGCGGGTGGGACGCTACGTCGTGGGCATGACCGGAGCGAGCGGGGCCGCGTACGGCCGCCGGGTCGTCCAGGCCCTGCTGGCGGCGGGCCACCGCGTGGACCTGATCGTCACCGAGGCGGGCGAGCAGGTGCTGGCCTACGAGCTGGGCTTCCGGGGGCTCCACGACCCGGCCGCCACCGCCGCCTTCTTCGCGCCTCCGGGCGCCGGGCCGGGCGCCGCCGAGGCCTTCCGGCTGCACGACAACCGCGACCTCTACACCGACCTCTCGAGCGGCACCGTCCCCGTGGACGGGGTCGCCTTCGTGCCCTGCAGCATGGACACCGTCTCCGCCCTGGCCACCGGGCGCTCCGAGAACCTGCTGGAGCGGGTGGGCGACGTGACCCTGAAGGAGGGGCGCCGCCTGGTCCTGGTGCCGCGCGAGACCCCGCTGAGCCGCATCCACCTGCGCAACCTGCTCACGCTGGCCGAGTCCGGGGCGGTGATCCTGCCGGCCATGCCAGGCTTCTACCACCACCCCAAGAGCGTGGAGGACCTGGTGGACTTCATCGCCGGCAAGGTGCTCAACGCCTTGGGGCTCCCCCAGGACCTGTTCCGCCCCTGGCGGGCGGAGGAGCGGCATCGCCCGGGCGGCGTTGGGCCAGAATAGAGGGCGTGGAACTGGTCACCTGCCCTGAGGTCGGCTGCGTGTACAACGGCTTCGGCGAGTGCCAGCTCGGCGTGGTCTTCGCCGCCCTGCTGGCGGGCGAGGTGACCGAGCGCGCCTGCCCCTATTTCACGCCGACCCCGGAGGACGCGGGCGTCTAGCGCCTGTCTCTCCGGGGCTTGAACCTCTGCCCCTCGCCCTCGTGGGCCGGGGGTTCCACCGTCCTCTCTTCCCCGGGGACCTCCCCATCCTCCAGGTTTTCGAAGAAGCGGCGGTTGCCCGTGAGGCGGTTGTACACCGCCGTGCCCTCCCGCCGGGGCGCACGTGAGCCTTTCTCCTGCCTGGTCATCGTGGACCGCCTCCCTCGCGCCTCCCACCCATTATCATGTGACGTTCTCGTCCCTCCATCCGCTTTCGTCCGCCGCGGCGCGAAGCGATATAATTAGTGCCAGGTTGAGCAAGCGCGCGGGGTGAAGCATGATTCCGCTGCTCTTCGTCCTCCTCTGCCTCTCGCTGCTGATCTTCATCCTGCTGGCGGACCACGTGCGGACGCGCTTCCAACACACGCCCCACAGCCGGCGCGTCCTGGCCGTCGAGGGCGGCGTCGTGCTCGCGCTGGCGGCGCTGGCGGCCCGGGTGCTGGGGCCGCGCCTGGAGCTGGCCTCCTGGGCGCTCCTCACCCTCGTGGTGGCTGCGCCGGTGTACGTCCTGACGGCGTTCGTGACCGTAGAGGTGTGGCGGCGCCGCAAGCAGGGGGGCTTCGACCGGGAGATCGCGCGCCTGGCGCGCGAGCACCAGCGCTGGCAGCACGAAGTAGAGCGGCTGGAATGGGAGATCAAGGACCTGGAGCGCCAGCGCGCCAGCCGAGAGCAGGAGAGCCAGCGGCTGGAGGCGCGGGTACGGGCCCTGGAGGACCAGCTCCAGGCTTGGGAGGCGGCCAGTGCCGGCCGGGGCCGCGCGGTGGAGCTGTGGTCGGCGGAGCTGGCCGCGCTCAACGACCTCGAACTGCAGGCCCGGAGGGAGGAGCTCGCGGCGCGGGTGTCGGTGGCCGAGGAGGGCGAGCGGGCTGAGCTGGGTGCCCGCCTCACCCTGGTCGACCTGATCCTGTTGCGGCGCACCTTCCTCGGTCCCGGGGGACCGGGCGCGGAGTTGGACCAGCGCCTGAGCCAGCTGCGCGAGTCCCGCGCCCGCGCGGAGCGGCGGCTGGCCCAGGTGAGGGAGGAGCTGCAGCGCTGGCAGGAGAGGAAGACCGCCTTCCTGCGTGAGAAGATCCCCCTCGACTAGCCCTTTCCTTGTTACGAAATCGTAAATAGTGGCACCATTTGCCCTGCATATCGTACTCGGCGAGGCTGATAATAAGCCTGCCTGCGGGGGCGGCAAGGTTTCGCAAGCGCCGAGCGGTCGCTTGAGATCGCCGGAGGCGGTCGTGTCCGAGCGCCCAAGGCGGTCGGGAAACCGTTAGTCGTCCTCCGCAGGCTTGGCTTTGACGTCTCCTCGGCCCGTTGTGTATACTGATCGCTGCGCGGGCGAATAGCTCAGCGGGAGAGCACTTCCCTTACAAGGAAGGGGTCACAGGTTCGAATCCTGTTTCGCCCACCAGTGCCGGACGTGCCGCGGTAGCTCAGCTGGTAGAGCACGGGACTGAAAATCCCGGTGTCGGGGGTTCGACTCCCCCCTGCGGCACCACCTAAAACCCAAGCGCTAGGTCCGTTGTTCTGAGCTGGTTCAGAAACATGTGAGACTGCAGGCGTAGACAAGGGAATAAAAGGGGGCCATCCTTCTGGGTGAGAGAACCAAGAGGAGGTGGCCCCCAATGCGTGTTTTTGGTTTGCCGAAAGCA
>JBBIPI010000110.1:0-5566 GCA_037442985.1 Clostridiales bacterium | reverse complement strand
CAGCAAAGCGACCAGTGTGCACAATGAGAAGCGCCGGCGTCGCCTCGCCGCGAGCAGTGGTCGCTTTGAATCGGAATCACTGGTCGCGATGAATCGGAATCACTGGACGAATTCGTCGGAATACGCACCCGGACCTGGAGACGGCACGGCGGCTCAAGGTGGAGGTGGTGCAGCAATACGCCCATCGGGCGCCCAAGGCCGTTAACCTCTCATCCCTCCAATAACTCGGCGAGGAACTCCGCTGGCGAGAGCACCGGGATGCCGCAACGGCGGTTGGGCGGGAAATGCTCCCCATTGCCGGTCACGATGGCCTCAGTCCGGCCGGCAACAGCCACCTCTAAGAACATAGCGTCATCCGGATCAGGAAGCTCCACGTTCAGCGGCGAAGCCAGGACCAGCTCTCCCTCCGCTTTTAGAAACGCCAGTAAATCCTCAACTTCACCTCGGGCGAAGCCGAACTTCTCCCTGGTCAGCACCTCGCCATACTCTGCCAATATCCTGTCGTCATAGAGGATCTGGATCTCCCCCGCCAGCACCATGTCCAATACGCGGCCAGGCAGGCCGAAGGGCGTAAGGAGGGCTGAGACGAGCACGTTGCTGTCTAGGACTATCCTCTTCATCCCCGCCGCTCCCGGCGAGCCGCCCGGATTTCAGCCTCAATCTCCTCCTGGGTAATCCGGCCGAGCCCCCGCCGGGCGGCGGTCTCCCGCATGCTGCTGACCGCTGCCTGCGCTTTAGCCCGCCGGAGAGCCCGAATCACCTCCTCCACCCTTCCCTCGTCTATGCCGGCCAGAAACGCCACAGGCTTGCCATTCACCGTGAGGATGGCCTCCTCGCCCTCCCGCAGCAACCGCCAGAGATCCCCTCCGCGCAGACGCAATTCGCGCACCGTGATGAACCGCACTCGCTTTACCCCCTTTCCGGGAGCGCCACTTCGCGTCGCTATTGTAGCACCATTTATCATCGTATTGCGGCATGGTCTGTAGGATCAGAAACGCGCTCCGGCCGCCAAACGGGCGATGTGGCGAGCTGCATGCGCTGGGCACAACCTGTTGAAGACGTTCCGAGCAGGTCTCATCCCCGCCACCGCCACAGCGGTCGTCGCAACCTGCCATGAGAAGCCGTGCGCCTAGTATGCCTGGCTCCGCGCCCAGGGCTATGTCAACCGGGAGATTGCCCACCGCCTCGGCGTCGGTCTCCAGCACGCATATAACCTCTCGGTACTTCCGAAGCGCTCAGCGGCGGAGGCGGCGCGGGCGGCCGGGGGGCGACATGAGGAGGCGGCCGGCCTCGTAGAGCAGCCGGTTGACCTCCTGAATGAATTCCTCCGCCGAGGTGGTGTCGTCCGAGCGGGCCAGCTCAAGGGCGGCGGTCTCCAGGAGGTAGAGGCGGTCGCCGCCGCGGAGGCGGTAGAGGGGGAAGCGGTTGTTGACCACCAACACCTCCTCGCCGTCGTCGTCCGGCTGGCCACGGCCTGCCCGGCTTTCCCGACCGCTGCGGGCCACGCGCTGGTACCGGACCGACTCTTCCAGAGGACGGATCTCGATGGGCAGAGCACGCCGCTTGCGGCGCCGCCGGGCCCTGGGCGTCTCCCCGGGACCTTCCTCGCCTCGCCGGGAGGAGGCGCCCGGGGGTGCGCCGGTGGCAGCCGCCTCCTCGTCTGGAGCGGCCGTCTCCGCGGCGTCGTCGCCCGCCGCTGGCCTGTCGGCCGCGGTGCCCGCTGGGGCCTCCGCGGGGCCTCCCGACGGGGCGGTTGGCTCCATCCGGCGGGAAAGGAGGTCGGCCTCTGCGGCGCCCGGCACGTCGGCGTCCGTGGCGGGGAGGCGTTCCTGCTCTGCCAGGTGGCGCAAGAGCCGGGCCAGGAGCGCCTCCACCTCCCGGGCCAGCTGCTTCTCGCGTCTGGAGACGCGCTCGCCCGGCACCCGCTCCCGGCTGAGTTCCTCCACCAAGGGTGCCAGCTTCTCGTGCAGCAGCCGGCTGACCACCTGCCAAGCCTCGGAGTCCCGGTCGAAGTCGGTCTTGTTCATGATCAGGGGAACGAAGTCCAGGTGGACCTCGCCCACCAGCCGTCCCAGGGCCAGGCGCTGGGTGGCATTGGGGTGGCCAAAATACTCGCCGGGGGCGATGAGGCGGCCGAAGGCGTAGCAGCGCACACCACCGTGGACCCCTTCCGCGGGCCCGTCCCCGGCGCCGGCGCCACCGGCGGGGGGGTGACCCGGAGCCGGCGGCTCCAGGAGGCCGAGCCAGCCGCACACGGGGTGGACTTCGCCGCCCACGCGCACCACCTCGTCGAGTTCGATCAGGCGGAGGGCGGGAAGGGGTGCCGGGGCTACCGGCTGGCCATTGACGCGGATCGCCACGCTCCCCTCCAGGAGCAGGGGACGGTATACCTCGGCCAGGCGCGCCGCCACCCGGGACGGAAAGAGGCGTCGCTGCAGGCGGGTGACTGTGATCTCCACGTGGCCCTCAGGCGCCGGGAAGAGCTGGCGGATCTCTCGCGGCCGGTAGCGCTTCAGCCCGCGCGAGCGGTCGTGCCAGTCCGTCTCCTCGATGGCGTAGGCCGTGTCCGAGCCTTCGCGAATCGCCTGCACGCGCCAGCCGCGCCCCAGGTATCCCAGAGCGGCCTTGCCGCCCTGGCCGTAGCGGCCCAGCTTGCCCACCTTGCGGCTGCCGCCCCAGCGCAGGAAGTCGGCAAGCTCTTCCAGGCCCATGCCGGCGCCGCCCCGGTTGACGAGCCGGAGCGTGCCCCGCCGGAGGCGCAGGTCGATGGTGAGCGGCCGGCCCGGCACCCGGTCGTCGATGGCGTTGTCCACCAGCTCCAGGAGCGCCTCCAGGCTCGACCGGAAGTTGTTGTAGAGGGCGGCGATGAGGGCCGGGTCGAACTCCTCGCGCAATTCGATGGGCTGCGGGCCGCCGGCTGCCGTCCTCCTGGCCGCTCCGCGGCCGGACGCCCGCCGCACACCGGCCCGACCGGCGGCACCGCTTCCGTCGTCGCCGTCGGACCGGACGGCGCTGTTGGGAACGCTAACGGAACGCCGGCTTGTCCCCGTCGTGCCCGGTCGCAGAGCCCCCCGCGCCACGATACATCACCCCGCGCCAAGATTCGTGGCCCGGAGCCCCGAATCCTGTCGGCCTTGCCCAGGGCCAGTCGCCGCCCGGCCGCGGTAGCGCACCCTTTGCTCGCGCTGCTGGTATGCCGACACGGTCTCGTTCAAACCCCGGAACCAGCGCCGGTCCACCTCGTCCGGATGGTGCGGCTCAACGGGAGAAGTATTCGGGCTCGTTGCCCGGCTTCCACTTGATGTTGCAGCCGAGGCTCGGCTTCTGGTCCTGGGGAACCGGTCGGCCGGCCAGAACGGCGTCGGCAGCGGTGCGCAGGTCACGGCCGGTCACCGGCACCTCGTTGCCCGGGCGGCTGTCGTCGAACTGGCCCCGATACACCAGCCGGCGCTCCCGGTCGTAGAGGAAGAAATCCGGCGTGCAGGCGGCGCGGTAGGCCTTGGCCACCTCCTGGGTTTCGTCGTAAAGATACGGGAAGGTGTAGCCGACCTCCCTCACCTCCTCCACCATCTTGTCCGGGGCGTCGTCGGGGTACTGGCTGGCGTCGTTGCTGTTGATCCCCACCACGGCGAGACCCCGGGGCTGGTACTCGCGGGCGAAATCGGCCAGGGCGTGCCGGATGTGCTTGACGTAAGGGCAGTGGTTGCAGAGGAAGACCACCAGCAGGGCGGGGGCATCCCGGAAGTCGTCCAGAGACACCGTCCGGCCGGTGGCCGGCTCCGGCAAGGAAAAACGAGGCGCAGGCGTGCCCAAAGGAACCATGGTGGAAGGCGTGCGCGCCACGGCAGGATCTGCTCCCCTTCTCCTCTCGCCGCCAGAGAAGTTACCACAAGACACCGCGAGATTCCAGGCGGCTGCCACGCTGAGCCTCGACTTCGGCAGGCCTACGCCACCAGCGGCACCGCGACGCTCACCCCCGGTGACGGGAAGATATCGCCGACGCCCCTAACCGGCTCTGGGTGGCCGATCGCACCCAGCACCCCACCGACGAGGGCTGGCTGTATCTGGCCAGCATCCTGGATGCCTTCTCCCGCCGCGTGGTGGGCTGAAGTCGGGCGGAGCCCGACTTGGCGAGCGCGCCACGGCCGACCTGGTGGTGGACGCCCTCAACATGGCCATCTTGAGGCGCCGGCCCCAAGCCCAGCTGCTCCTCTAGTTTGGCGCTCTGAGCGCGGCTCTGGACGCGCCCCCGGTTGCGGACCCGGCCAGACCAGGCGATGGACGAAGGAGGGAAAGGAACCGGGAGTCCGTAGTTGTTCATCTTGAGGGCAGGGCGCAGGGTGAGACCAGGATGAGGGTGCTCATCACGAGCGTGGGGAAGCGCGATCCGCTGGCGGAGGACGGGACCGAGGGCGCCATTGTCGTCCTGTCCAGACACCTCACCCCGGCCGTCATCCTGCTCTTTCCCACCGCAGACCTCCCGGGCCGCGACGGCACAGAGGGCCGCGTCCCCGACCTCACCGAGTACCTGCGGGCGGTGGTGCCTGGGGCGGCGGTGAGCGCGACGTCCCTCCACAGCAACCCGACCGACTACCAAGCCCTCCTCGAAGAACTGAGGCCCCACGTCGCGCGCATCCGGCACGCCTTCCCCAACGCCGACTTCCACGTCAACGTGTCGTCGGGCACGCCGCAGATCGGCGCTTCCTGGCTGCTCCTGATCCACTCGGGCCTCCTCCCGGCCCGCGCGTGGAAGGTGCTGGACCCGAGGTACGCTCCGGCCGCCGACGACCGGGTCCGGGAGGAGAACCTCGGCTTCCTGCGGGAGGAGAGCCTCGTGGCCCGGGCGTGCGCCCACCTAGCGGAGCACGGCTACGCCCGGGCCGCCGATACCCTGCGCGAGCTGGCGCGCGGCACAGCCGAGCCCGGGCGGGAGCGGCTGGTCCAGCTCCTGGCCCGTCTGGTCGAGGGATACGACCTCTGGGACCGGCTGCGGTACGGCGAGGCGGCAAACGCGCTGGGCGAGGTCCTTGACGGCGGCCGGAAGTTCGCCCGCTGGGGGGATCTCTGAGACCTCGTGGCCGGCCAGCTCGACACCGTGCGGCGGCTCGCCGGCACCCAGGCCACCGAGGCGGACCGGATGCTCGACCTGCACCACAACGCCCGGCGGCGGTTCATCGCAGGCAGCTACACCGACACCCTGTCCCGGTTCTGGCGGCTCTACGAGGCGTACCTCCACCACGGGCTGAAGGGGTTCGGGATCCAGGCCAGGGATCTGCGCGCCTCGGCGCCCGCGGACCCGGTGGCGCTGGCGCTGCTGCGGGGCGTCAGCGGCCGCGCGAGCCCCCGGCTCTCCCTCAAGGAGGCGGACGACTGTCTGGCCCGGTTGGACCCCCGGTTCCGGCGCCTGAAGGGATCGCCCTTCCGGCCCCCGTCCGGCCGAGGGGGAGGCTCCGTCGGGGGCCGTCTCGAGGAACTGCGGAATGCCCGCAACGACTCCATCGCCGCCCACGGCTGGAGGCCCGTCAGCCGCGAGGACGCGCTGGACAGCCTCCATCTCGGGAAGGAA
>JBBIPI010000109.1:0-5576 GCA_037442985.1 Clostridiales bacterium | reverse complement strand
GGGGCCACGGCCGACGCCGTGGCCGTGGCCGCCGCGGGGGTGGAGGAGGCGCGCCGCCTGGCGCGCGACCCGGTCATCATCGACACGGCCGGGCGGCTGCACGTGGACGAGCGGCTCATGGAGGAGCTGGCCGCCATGCGCCGCGCGGTGAGGCCGCACGAGGTGCTGCTCGTCGTCGACGCCATGACCGGTCAGGATGCGGTGACCGTCGCCGAGCAGTTCCAGGCTCGGGTGGGCGTCGACGGCGTGGTCCTCACCAAGCTGGACGGCGACGCCCGCGGCGGCGCCGCCCTGTCGTTGCGGGCCGTCACCGGCGTCCCCATCAAGTTCGTGGGAGTCGGCGAGAAGCCGGACGCCCTCGAGCCGTTCCATCCGGACCGGCTCGCCTCGCGCATCCTCGGCATGGGCGACGTCCTGACCCTCATCGAGAAGGCCCAAGCGGCGGTGGAGCGACGGCAGGCGGAGGAGTTGCAGCGGAAGCTCCAGCGGGGCGAGGACCTGACCCTCGACGACTTCCTCCAGCAGCTGCGGCAGATGCGCCGGCTCGGTCCCCTGGAGCAACTCCTGGGCCTGATCCCGGGGCTGGGCCGCCTGCGGGAGCAGCTCGACGGCGTCCGCGTCGACGAGCGGCTCCTGGTGCGAGCCGAGGCCATCATAAACTCCATGACGCCCGAGGAGCGGCGCCGTCCCGAGATCATCGACGGGTCGCGCCGGCGGCGCATCGCCCGCGGCAGCGGCACGACGGTGCAGGACGTGAACAGGCTATTGCGCGAATTCGAAGACGTGCGCAAGATGATGAAGAAGCTGCCCGCCCTCATGGGACGGGGGAAGAGGAGGTGAGCGCGTGGCGGTCAAGATCCGCCTGAAGCGGATGGGCTCGAAGCACAACCCGTTCTACCGGCTGGTGGTGGCCGACTCCCGCTCTCCCCGCGACGGCCGCGTCATCGAGGAGATCGGCTACTACGACCCGACCACCGAGCCGGCGACGGTGAGGATCGACGAGACCCGGGCCAGCGAGTGGCTGCGCCGGGGCGCCCAGCCCACCGACACGGTGAGGTCGCTCTTCGCGCGCCACGGCATCTTCGAGAGACCGCGCGCCTGAGCGGGCGGAGCTGCACCATGCGCGAGCTGGTGGAGTTCCTGGCCAGGAGCCTGGTCGACCGGCCCGGGGAGGTGAGGGTACGGGAGATCGACGGCGGACGCACCGTCCGGATAGAGATCATGGTGCCCCCCGACGAGGTGGGCAAGGTCATCGGCCGGCAGGGCCGCGTGATCCGGGCCATCCGCCTCCTGGCGGGAGCGGCGGCGTCGCTGCGGGGGAAGCGGGTGCGGGTCAGCGTGGTGGAGCAGGGCTCGTGACCGTCGGCACCGTGGTCGCCCCGTTCGGGACCCGGGGCGAGGTCCAGGTGGAGCTGGACACCGACTTCCCGGAGCGCTTCCGGGAGCGCAGGCGGTACTACCTGGACGGCTCCCGGCCCGGGTGGGCCGAGGTGGAGGGGGTGCGCTTCCACAAGGGCCGCGCCCTGGTGAAGTTCGCCGGCTGCGACGACCGCACCGCCGCCGAGGCCCTGCGCGGGGCGCGGCTGCAGGTCCCGCCGCAGGAGCTCCCGCCCCTTCCGGAGGGTTCGTACTATCATTTCCAACTCCTGGGCCTAGAGGTGGTGACCGCAACGGGGCTGCCCTTGGGACGGCTGGAGGCCATCCACCGCACCGGGGCCAACGACGTCTTCGAGGTCCGCCTGCGGGACGGCGGTTCCCTCCTCGTCCCCGCGCTACGCTCGGTCGTGGTGGAGGTGGACCTGGAAGGGGGCCGCCTGGTCGTGGCGCCCCCGCCCGGGCTGCTCGCCGACGAGGGATGAGGGGTCTCGGGCCGATGCGCATCGACGTCCTGACCATCCTGCCGGGCATCTTCGCAGGGCCGCTGGACGAGGGCATGATCCGCAAGGCGCGGGAGCGCGGCCTGGTGGAGATCAACGTGGTGAACCTGCGGGACTTCGCCCCGGGCAAGCACCGGGTCACCGACGACTACCCCTTCGGCGGCGGTCCCGGCATGGTGATGAAGGTGGAGCCCATCGTGGCGGCGGTGGAGCATCTGCTCTCCGTGGGGCCGCAGCCGGCGCGGGTGATCCTCCTCGACCCGGCCGGCGAGGTCTTCACCCAGGACAAGGCCTGGGAGCTGGCCCGGGAGCAGCACCTCATCTTCGTCTGCGGGCGATACGAGGGGGTGGACGAGCGGGTGCGACGGGTGGTCACCGACGAGATCTCCATTGGCGACTACGTGCTCACCGGCGGGGAGTTGCCGGCGCTGGTGGTGATCGACGCGGTCGTGCGCCTCATCCCCGGGGTGCTGAACCAGGAGGAGGCGGCCCGCCAGGACTCGTTCACCACCGGGCTTTTGGAGGGTCCCCGCTACACCCGGCCCCGGGAGTTCCGCGGGGAGACGGTACCGGAGATCCTCCTTTCCGGCCACCACGCCGCCATCGCCCGCTGGCGGCGGAAGGAGGCGCTCCGCCGCACCTGGCAGCGCCGGCCCGAACTGCTGCAGGCGGCCGTCCTGAGTCCGGAGGACCGGCGGCTGCTGGAGGAGATCTGGGCGGAAGAGGGAGCCCGGTGAGGCCAGCCCGGGCGGGACCACCCGCCCCGGGCGGTTGTTCGCCCGTCCTGGCGCGTGCTATAATGAAGCGGTTTTCCAGGGAAAGGGTGAGGGAGATGCACCCCGTCATTCGCGCCATCGAGGCTGAGCAGCTGCGCCACGACCTGCCCGACTTCGCCCCCGGCGACACGGTGCGGGTGCACGTGCGGGTCGTCGAGGGTAACCGCGAGCGCGTCCAGGTCTTCGAGGGCGTGGTCATCGCCCGGGACGGCGGCGGGCTCACGGAGACCTTCACCGTGCGGCGCATCGCGTCCGGGGTGGGGGTCGAGCGCATCTTCCCGGTCCATTCCCCGCGCATCGAGAAGATCGAGGTGGTGCGCCGGGGGCGCGTGCGGCGGGCCAAGCTGTATTATCTCCGGCAGTTGAGGGGCAAGGCGGCACGCATCAAGGAGAAGACTACGGAGCAGTAGCCCGGATGTCGCGTTCCCTGGTCTGGGAAACGCTCGAGACGCTGGCCATTGCCCTGGTGCTCACGCTGGTCATCAGGCACTTCGTGGTGGAGACCTTCGTGGTCCGGGGCAGCTCCATGGAGCCGACGCTGCACGACGGCCAGCGCCTCCTGGTCACCAAGTTCGCCTACTGGTTCAGCCAGCCGCAACGCGGCGACATCGTGATCTTCCGCTCGCCGGTCAGCGGCAAGGACGACCTGGTCAAGCGGGTCATCGCCACGCCGGGCGACCGGGTGGAGATCGTGGCGGGGCGGGTCTACGTCAACGGCCGGGAGCTGGAGGAGCCGTACGTCAGCCGGCGCGACCCGCGGAACCTGCCGCCCTTGACCGTGCCGGAGGGGAAGTACTTCGTGCTGGGCGACAACCGGCCCAACAGCGAGGACAGCCGCTTCTTCGGCCTCATCCCCCGCAGCGCCCTCAAGGGGAAGGCGGTGGTCATCTGGTGGCCGCCCGCCACCTTCGCCTTGCTCAATTGAGGAGGGTTGGCCGGTGGACCGCACCTTCCTCGTATACGTGACCGCCAGGGACGAGGCGGAGGCGGCCGCCCTGGGGCGGCTGCTGGTGGAGCGGCGGCTGGCGGCCTGCGTCAACGTCATCCCGCGCATCGCTTCCTTCTATTGGTGGGAGGGGGAACTGGTCGAGGACCGGGAAGCGGTCCTCATCGCCAAGACGGCGGAACGGCTCCTCGAGCCCCTGGCCGAGGCGGTCCGCGGCGCCCACTCCTACCAGGTGCCGGCCATCCTGGCCTTTCCCGTCGAGCACCTCAATCCCGCCTACCGCGACTGGCTCCTGGGGGAGTTGCGTCCGCTTGGCTGAGGGGGCGCGCGGGCGCGGCCTGCTGGCCGGGCACATGGCCCGCGCCCTGCGGGCCATCCGCCGGCACCTGGCGGCCGTGGACCTGGTCATCGAGGTGGCCGACGCCCGGGCGCCTGCTCTGACCCGCAACCCGCACCTGGCGCGCGCCGCGGGGGACAAGGCCCGCGTCCTGGTCCTGGCGCGCGCCGACCTGGCGGCCGAGGGGGCTACCCGTCGCTGGCTGGCCCACTTCGCCCGGCAGGGGGTGCGCGCGCTGGCGGTGGACGCCGTCGGCGGCGCGGGCGTGGAGCGGCTGCGCGCCCTCATGCAGGAGCGGGGGCAGGCTGGCCCGTGCCGGGCGATGGTCGTAGGCGTCCCCAACGTGGGCAAATCGTCGCTCATCAACAGGCTGGCCGGCCGCGCCCGGGCGCACACCGGCGCCCTGCCCGGGGTCACCCGCGGCCCGCAGTGGTTCCGGGTGGGCGAGGCGCTGCTGCTCGACCTGCCGGGCGTGCTCCCGCCCTTCATCCGCAGCCGGGAGACGCTGGCGCGGCTCGCCGCCCTGGGGGTGGTGGGCACCGACGCCTGCCCGGCCGCCGAGGCCGCCCTGGTCCTCATCGAGGAGCTGCGCCGGCTGGCGCCCCGGGAGCTGGAGCTGACCTACGGCCTGCGCTCCGAGCTGGGCCCGCCCGAGGCGGTGCTGGAGGAGATCGGGCGGCGCCGCGGCTGCCTGGTGGCCGGCGGCCGGGTCGACCTGGAGCGGGCGGGGGAGGCGCTCCTGAAGGACTTCCGCCTCGGCAAGCTGGGGCGGGTGACGCTGGAGGAGCCACCGGCCGCCGGGGATGCCGGCCCCGGGGACGAAGGCGGCTAGCCCAGCAGGAGCGGCGGCGCCGGGCGGCGTAGTCAGGGGGCATGAAGGAGGACCTGGAACGGACGGCAGGCGAGGCCCGCCTCCTCTTCGAGCGGCGGGCCTGGGCGCGCGGTTACCGGCACGTGGCCGGGGTGGACGAGGCGGGGCGCGGGCCGCTGGCCGGACCCGTGGTGGCCGCCGCCGTGATCCTCCCGCCAGGGGCGCGCCTGCCCGGGCTGGACGACTCCAAGCGGCTCGCGCCCGCGCGGCGGGCGGAGCTGGCGCCCCTGATCCGCGCGGTGGCGGTGGCCTGGTGCGTGGCCGTGGTGGACGTGGACTACATCGACCGCCACAACATCGCCCGGGCCGCCTGCGAGGCCATGCGCCGGGCGGTGGCCGGGCTGGCGCCGGCGCCGGACTACCTGCTGGTCGACGGCTTCCCCCTCCCCGGGGCGCCCTTTCCCCAGCAGGGCATCGTCGGCGGCGACCGTCTCTCGGCCAGCATCGCGGCCGCCTCGGTGCTGGCGAAGGTGGAGCGGGACCGCATCATGGAGGAGCTGGCGCTGATCTATCCCGGCTACGGGTTCGAGACGCACAAGGGGTATCCGACGGCCGCGCACCGGGAGGCCTTGCGGCGGCTGGGGCCGAGCCCGGTGCACCGGCGGAGCTTCCGGCTGCTGTAGGGGGGAGGGGCGCTGAGTGCCGGCACCGGGGGCGGCGGCAGGCGGACCCGCGCCCGCCTGGGCGAGGAGGCGGCGGCCAGGTGGGCGGTGGAGCGGGGCTGGCGCATCCTCTGCCGCAACTACCGCTGTCCCCTGGGCGAGGTCGA
>JBBIPI010000108.1:0-5590 GCA_037442985.1 Clostridiales bacterium | reverse complement strand
CGAGGAGGTGGGTGGCGAAGGAGTGGCGGAGCACGTGGGGGGTGATGGGCTTGTCCAGGCCGGCCTGGCGCGCGTACCGCTTGATGATCTTCCAGAAGCCCTGGCGGGTGAGCCGCCTGCCCTGCTGGTTGAGGAAGAGGGACGTCTCGTGCGGGTCGCGCAGGAACTCGCCCCTGGCTCGCTCGAGGTAGCTCGACACCGCCCGGACGGCGGCCGAGCCCACGGGTACGATCCGCTCCCGGTTTCCCTTGCCTACGCAGCGGAGGAAACCGCCGGCCAGGTCCACGTCGGAGACGTCCAGGGACACCAGTTCGGACACCCGGATCCCCGTGGCGTAGAGGAGCTCGAGCATCGCCTCGTCGCGCAGCCCGGAGGGAGTGGTGGGCTTCGGCTGGTTGAGGAGCAGCTCCACCTCGTGCACGGTGAGGACCCTGGGCAGGCGTTTCTTCAACTTGGGCGTCTCCAGGTCCGCCGTCGGGTCGCGGCTCAGGACGCGCTCCTGGACCAGGTACTGGTAGAAGGCCTTCAGGGCGGCCAGCCGGCGGGCGATGGTGGCCGTCGTGCGGCCCTGGCGCTCCAGGTGCTGCAGATAGGCGAGCACCGTCTCGCGGGTGGCGTCGGGGCCGGGATGGCCCAGGCCCTCGCGCAGGAAGCGCCAGTACTGGCGCAGGTCGCGCCCGTACGAGTCGAGGGTGTTGGCGGCGTACCCCTTCTCCACGCCCAGGTAATCGATGAAGGACTCGATGAGGTCTTCCACGGTCCCTCCCCGCTCCTCCAGCAGATTGAGGGACTTCTGGCTAGACTGACCGGCTTCCCCTTAATTCTCCTCTAAAGCGGCAAACTCCTTCCGCCTGTCTGGAAGTACCTTTACGTACAGTATCGGGTCTTGATGACTGGGGAGCTTACAGAAGATCGGCGAGGGGCGTGAAGGCCAGGCCGTGGGCCCGCGCCACCGCCTCGTGGGTGACGTGGCCGCGGTAGGTGTTCACCCCCAGGGCCAGGGCGCGGTCCTGGGCGACGGCGGCCGGGAAGCCTAGGTCCGCCAGACGGAGGACGTAAGGCAGGGTGGCGTTGGTGAGGGCGAAGGTGGCCGTCCGCGGCACCGCCCCCGGCATGTTGGCGACGGCGTAGTGGACGACGCCGTGCTTCACGTAGATGGGGTCCTCGTGGGTGGTCGCCCGGTCGCAGGTGGCCACCGACCCGCCCTGGTCGATGGCGACGTCCACGATCACCGCGCCGCGCTTCATGGTCCGCACCATCTCTTCGGTGACCAGATGGGGCGCGCGCGCCCCTGGGATGAGGACGGCCCCGATGAGCAGGTCCGCGCGGCGCACGGCGGCCGCGATGTTAGCCGGGTTGGACATGAGGGTGGTCACCTGGCCGCCGAAGAGGTCGTCCAGGGCGCGCAACCGCTCCGGGTTGACGTCCAGCACCGTGACCCTGGCCCCGAGCCCGACGGCCAGGCGCGCGGCGTTGGTCCCCACCACCCCGCCGCCCAGGATGACCACGTCGCCGGGGGGCACGCCCGGGACCCCGGCCAGCAGCACGCCGCGCCCACCCTGGGGGTGCTCCAGGAAGTGGGCGCCCACCTGCACGGCCATGCGGCCGGCGATCTCGCTCATGGGCGTGAGCAGCGGCAGGGAGCCGTTGGGGAGCTGGACCGTCTCGTAGGCGACGGCGGTGACCTGGCGTTCCAGGAGGGCGCGGGTGAGCTCGGGCTCGGCGGCCAGGTGCAGGTAAGTGAACAGGATCTGGCCCGGCCTCAAAAGGTCGTACTCCGGGGGCAGAGGCTCCTTCACCTTGACGACCATGTCGGCCCGGGCGAACACCTCCCGGGCCGTGGCGACGATCTCCGCCCCGCTGCGGGCGTACGCCTCGTCCGGGAAGCCGCTGGCGTCCCCCGCGCCGGCCTCCACGAGGACCTCGTGGCCGGCCTGGACCAGCGCCTGCACGCCCGGGGGCGTGAGGGCGACGCGGTACTCGTTCCTCTTGATCTCCCTGGGAACCCCGACGCGCAAGGGCTCCGCCTTCCTCGACAAGATCCGGCCGGCTCTCCCGGCGTCAAGACGAGTATACCAGAGACAACCACCCCCGCAAGTCCGCCAGCCCCAGGAGGTAGGCGGCCAGGGCGCGTCCCGCGTAGCCGTCCAGGGCGCCGGCCAGGGCCAGGACCAGGGCGGCCGCCGCCATCACCGCCGTGTACCGCCCCACCTCCACGGCCAGCCGCCGGCCCCGAGCCCGCGTCTCCCGGCGGTAGAGGGCGAAGGCGATGGCCACCGTGCCCGCCGAAAGGAGGAGGGGGACGACGACCAGGTGGGACGGCAGCAGGGCGGCCGTGGCGAACAGGAGGCCGCGCCACCCCTGCTCCTGGGCCAGGAAGCTGACGGAGAAGCCGACGATGAAACCGCGCGCGCCGACGAGGGCCAGGATGACGGGAATCCCCCAGACGCTCAGCCCCAGGAGCCAGAGCAGGAGCGCCGTGCGCGCGTTGAAGGCGGCGCTGCGCCGCGCCACCTCCCCCGGCGGCGCCCCGTCCCCGCGCTGGAAGCGGTCGAGCGCCGCGGCGACCCTGGTGGCCGCCTGCCCGCGTTGCGCGCCCGGGACCCAGCCCGCCGCCAGGCTCCCCGCGACCACCCCGGCGGCGAAGGCGACCGCCAGGAGGACGAGCCAGGTGGAGATGCCCCGCCAGGTGCTCCTCATCGCCATCCCCCTTGTCACCGACTATCCGACCCGGGACGATGCGAACTTCATGAAGACAACGGTGGCGAGGTTCGATCCGCGGACGCGTCAGGTGAGCGTGGAGTTTGTCCCGCTGGATGCGAGCCTGATCCGGCCGACGGCGCGGACGTATGGCAAGAAGGATGATGCGTCGGCTGCGAAGCCGGCGGCGGCCCAGCCGGCGGCTGCGGCGGCGAGGAAGAAGGAGGGGTCGTCGGTCCAGGCGCGTCCCATGGACCGCAGCGGGACGGGGCTCCCGGACAGGGCGGCGGCCAGGGGGGGCGGCGCGAGGCGGCGGACGTCGTGGCGGGCGGCGATGCCGCTGGCCAGCAGCTGGCAGCGCACGACCTCCTCCTGCTCGGGAGGGAGGTGGGGCAAGGGGACCAGCACGCGGCTGCGCACTATCCTGCCCAGGTTGGTCCTGGCGTGATGGGACAGCCCCCGGTGGCGGGGACGCGGGTCGGCGAAGCCCAGGCGGACCGCGGCGACAGGGGTCCCACCCAGCGCGGCCACGGCGTCCAGGATCCAGGCCTGCTCCAGGCCGCTGAACCCCAGCGCCGTGCCGGTGCCCACGCTGCCGGGCCCCATGGCCACCACGGCCACGTCGGCCCCCAGCAGCCAGCGGGCGGCCAGCAGCGCGCCGGGGACGGTGACCGCCTCCCGGTCGCCACCGAAGGCGTGTCCCGCCGTGACCGTGGCCGCCACCAGTCCCGCCGCCTTCAGGCCGTCCACCTGGTCACTGAGGGCGAGGGGCAAGGCGCCGCCGTCGGTCATGACGTAGGCGACGCGCAGAGGGCGTTCCGCAGCCGCATGCGCTCCCAGGACGGCGGGGGCCACCTGGCTGTGCAACTCCCCCACCACCACCGGCATTCCCCCCAGGTCGAGGGGGGCGTCAGCCAGGTCCTCCTCCACAGCGCGCACGGGGAACTGCCAGGGGGTGTAGCGGAGCTTCATGATGTGGCCGCAGCCGGCAGGGTCGGGGGGCAGGCGACCCTCGATGGCCATGACGAAGTGGTGTCCGCCGCTCCCCAGCCCGAGGGCGACGGCGGTGGTGTTCAGGAGCACCCGGTCGCCCCTGACGGCTTCCCCCGTCAGGGGCACGTAATTGATGGCGGCGGCTTCCTCTCCTTCCAGGCGAACGGCCAGGCGCTGCCGGTCCCCCCGCCGCTCGAGCACCGCCTCCACCGTGGCCCAGCGGGCCCGGAACACGGCCTCTCCCTTGTTCACACCGCCGACGCGGGCGCGTCGGCCGCGGCGGCGACGAGCTGGGCGCCCAGCTCGAGGGCCATCCGGTTGACGGGTAGCAGGTGGTGATACCTGGGCGGCAGGGCCCAGGGGAGGGCCGCGGCGGCGCTGGCCAGCGAGGCCGCGCCCGTGACCCGGAGCACGGCGCCCAGCATCACCATGTTGGCCACCCTCGCCTCGCCCAGCTCCCGGGCGGCGCCGAGGACGTCCAGGGAGTGGACCCTGACGTCGGCGCGCCCCGGCGCTCCGGGGACGAGGTCGCGGTTCACGAAGAGCAGCCCCCCGGGCCGCACCGCCGCGCCGAAGCGCTCCAGCGAGGGCTGGTTCATGACCACCAGCACGTCCGGCTCGACCACCAGCGGGGAGGCGACCGGCTCGTCGGAGACGACCACCATGCAGTTGGCCGTGCCGCCCCGCTGCTCGGGTCCGTAGGAGGGCAGCCAGGAGACCTGCCTGCCCTCGCGCAGCGCGGCGCCGGCGAGCACCATCCCCATGGACATGACGCCCTGACCGCCCGCGCCGGCGAAGATGAACTCCAGGGTCACGGCCCCTCCCCTCCTCGCGCCTCAGTCGGCCAGGCCGGGAGCGACGCGGTACTCGCCCAGGGGAAAGGCGGGCACGAGACGGGTGGCCACCCACTCCAGCGCCTCCACGGGGCTGCACCCCCAGCCGACGCTGCAGGTCGACAGCAGCTCCACGAGGGCGAAGCCTGCCCCCTCCACCTGGGCGCGGAACGCCCGGCGCAGGCAGCGCTTCGCCCGCATGACGTGGGGCGGGTCGTGGAGCGAGGCGCGGGCCGCGTAGGCGACGCCCTCCATGGTCGCCAGCAGCTCCGTCACCCGCAGCGGGTGCCCGGCCGCCTCCGGGGTCCGCCCCTCCGGCGTGGTGGTGGTGACCATGCCCGCCACCGTCGTGGGGGCCATCTGGCCGCCGGTCATGCCGTAGACGGCGTTGTTGACGAAGACGACGGTGATCCGCTCGCCCCGCGCCGCCGCGTGCAGGGTCTCGGCCAGGCCGATGGAGGCCAGGTCGCCGTCGCCCTGATAGGTGAAGACGACGCGATCGGGCAGGACGCGCTTGATCCCGGTGGCGACGGCGGGGGCGCGCCCGTGCGCCGCCTCCTGCATGTCGATGTCGAAGTACTCGTACGCGAGGACGGAGCAGCCGACGGAGGCCACGCCGATGGCCCTGTCGAGCAAGTCCATCTCCTCGAGGACCTCCGCCACCAGGCGGTGCGCGATCCCGTGGGTGCAGCCGGGGCAGTAGTGCGTCGGGGCGCGGGTCAAGCCGCGCGGCCACGCGTTCGCACGCACCGGCAGCCCTCCCCTCAGGACGAGACGGCCCGCAGGCGGGCCCGCCCGCCCAGGCTGTCGGCCAGCTCGCTGATCCGCTCGAACACCTCGCGGGGCGTCGGCACCAGGCCGCCCGCCTTGCCGAAGAAACGGACGGGACGGCGCCCGTCCACGGCCAGGCGCACGTCCTGGATCATCTGCCCCAGGCTCATCTCCACGGCGAGGAAGGCGCGCGCCCGCTCCGCCAGGGCGGCCACGGCCCGGGACGGGAAGGGCCAGAGGGTGATCGGCCGCAGGAGGCCGGCGCGGATGCCCGCCTGGCGCGCCAGGCGGAC
>JBBIPI010000107.1:0-5651 GCA_037442985.1 Clostridiales bacterium | reverse complement strand
GGCCCAACTGGGCGACGTGGCCCAACTCGTCGTCGTCCCCGACGGCGGCGCGGCCAATACGGACGTCCGCGTCTTCCGGCCCCTGGCCGAAGCCGGGATCAGCGTGGACATGATCAACGTCTTCCCGGACCGCAAGTCCTTCATCGTGGCGGCGGAGGACGGCGAGCGGGCGAGGGAGCTGCTGGAGCGCCAGGGGTTCCGGGTCACCCTGCGCCCGGGCTGCGCCAAGGTGTCGGTGATCGGGTCGGGGATGCGCGGCGTGCCCGGGGTCATGGCCCGGGTGGTGGAGGCGCTCCACGAGGCGGGGGTCGAGATCCTCCAGACGGCCGACTCCCATCTGACTATCTCCTGCCTGGTCCGCGCCGAGGACACCCAGCGGGCGGTGCGGGCGCTGCACGCCAAGTTCGGCCTGGACCGCTGACGCCGCTCCGCCCCGCCGCCGGCCCGTACGCTGGTGGCACGCCCGCCTTGCTACCGCCGCCCGAGCGCACGGGAAGCCGCGGCAGCACGTGTCGAAGCGGCCGAGCAACGCCTGCGGCCCGCGCACGTCGTGTCCCTTCCCCCGCGGCCGGTCAGTCGGTTGGGCTCGCCGGTGGCCTACCGGAACCAGGCATCAGGGAATCCCTGGCCCGCAACTGACGCAGCACCTCCATAGTATCCAGGAGACAAAAACATGGGGGTGGAGCTGTCGCGCGGCGGCATAATCGCCGTCATCTCCAGCGCGGCAACAGACGTATTACGTTGCCGAGTGCCCCCCGGGGGTAAGGTGCAGGGAGGCGTCGGGACGCAAGGGTTCTACGGGGTTTGTTCAGACGGTAGTGTGCCCTGCTCACCGGCCTGTGGTGCCGTCGCGGCGGCATGGCAGTCTTTAAAAGGATGGCGGTGCAACGCGCGGGCGAGTCCCGCGCGCCTGACGCCGCCTGGGCGAAGGCAGGGCGGCAGCGTCGAGGCCGGCTCCGGAACACCCCGGCGACGCCCAGGAGCACCAGCGCGGCGCCGCCCAGGGTCCGGAGCGTGACCGGTTCGTCCAGGAGCAGGCGTCCCAGGACGACGGCGATCACCGGGTTGACGTAGGCGTAGGTCATCACCACGCTGGTGGGGAGCAGGCGCACCGCCTGCACGAACGAGGTGAAGGCCACGAGGGAGCCGAAGACGACGAGGTAGGCCCAGGCCAGCCAGGCGTCGGGCGCCGGCCGGGGTGCCGGTTCGCCCAGGAGGGCGGCCACGATGGCAAAGGCCAGGCCGCCGAAGAGCTGCTGATAGGCCGAGCTGGCCAGGGGCGTCAGGCCGACCGGCCGCCGCCGGAGCAGCAGCGTGCCGAGTCCCCAACTGACGGGCGCCAGGAGCAGGGCCAGGACGCTGGAGGTCTCGGTCGGGAGCGCGCCCCCCGGGGATGGCGCCGTCAGGAGGCCCAGGCCGGCGAACCCGACTAAGAGGGAGGCGGCGAGGAAGGCCGACGGCGCCCGGCGGTCCAGCAGCGACTCCGCCACCGCCACCCAGATGGGCGCGGACCCGACGAGGAGGGCGGCGTACCCCGAGTCGGCCTGCTGCTCGCCCCACATGACCAAGCCGTTCCCCCCAACCCACAGCAGGATGCCGGAGGCGAGCAGGGTGGCCAACTCCCGCCGGGACGGGCGGAGCCGGTGGCGGGCCCAGGCGGCCCAGAGCAGCAGGATGCCTCCGGCCAGCAACAGCCGGGTGGCGCCCAGGGCGAAGGGAGGGAAGCCTGCCCCGGGCCGTACGGCCACCCGGATGGCCAGGTAGGTGCTACCCCAGACCAGGTACACGATCAGCAGGTGGAGGTACCCGACCCAGCCGCCCGCGCCCCGGTCTGCGGTCCCGGCTGCTGCCGCGCCGGCGTCACCCCTCGTCACCATGATGGCCAGAGGATAAGGCCGGCCTGCGTCGCGGTCAAGCGGCGCCGGCGCGATGCGGGGGCCGCGTCGCGTCGTGTCCCTTTCCCCCGCGGTCCGTCATCCGGCGGAGCTCGCTGGTGGCGTGCCGAAGGGGTCCTACAGCTTGCGGGAGAGGAAAAGGCGTAAGGCAGGGTCATTAGCCCAGGCTCCATCGTGCCCGGTCAATGCAGGAGGCGTAACCCGGCGGCTTTCCCACCGACGAAAAACTGCGACTCAGGGTCCTGCCACAGGGCGACAGGTCATTCCCGCAAACCCTAAAACGCCGTAATCTCCAACGCGGTGGCAGACGTGTTGTTATGTTGCTGAACACCCGCGGGGGTAAGGTGCATGGAGCCGTTTGGATACAAGGGTTCTTCAACTTAAAGCGGCAAGGGGTTCTACGGGGGCGTGGCGGCGAGCGTCAGGCGGAAGGACTTGCGCGTTGGCAAATCATGGATCATAATGGTGGGTGCAGTCCCGCACTACGCAAGTCCCCGTGTTCGTCATCAGGTTGAATCGCGGGAAGGCGCAGAGCGGGCGCCCAGGGGGGAGACAAGTGCCCTTCACGGTGAGGGACTTTCAGGATCTGCTTCGCCTGCTTCAGGAGAAGCCGGAGTGGCGCGAGGAGTTGCGGCGCGCCGTGCTGACGGAGGAACTCCTGGACCTGCCGCGGCTCGTCCGGGAGATAGCCGCTGAGGTGGAGGCGCTGGCGGAGGCGCAGCGGCGCACGGAAGAGCGGCTTGGGCGGCTTGAGGCGGCTGTGGAGGCGCTGGCGGAGGCGCAGCGGCGCACGGAAGAGCGGCTTGGGCGGCTTGAGGCGGCTGTGGAGGCGCTGGCGGAGGCGCAGCGGCGCACCGAGGAGGCGATCACCCGTCTGACCGGCAGCCAGGACCGGTTCCAGGCCGCCCTCGAGCGGTTTCAGGAGGCCCAGAACCGCTTCCAGAGGACTCAGGATCGCTTCGCTCAGGTGGTGGGAGCCACAGCTGAGGCGCGAATGGTGGGGGCCGTTCGCGCATGGCTCGCCGAGCGCGGCTGGCAAGTCCTCGACCCGATTGAGTCTTGGTCCCTGGATGGCGAGACGGAGATAGACGGGGTGGCGCGTGTCGCCAGGCCGGACGGGATATGTTGGCTGCTGGTTTCGGCGAAAGTGCGGGCTGGTCGGGGTGAGGTGCTGGACTTTGCCGCGCAGCTGCTGCGAGACAGGGTTAGAGCTCTCTTGAAGGGGCAAGGAGTCGCGGGGAAGGTGCTGCCCGTGCTGTTCGGCATGGTGGCGCGGAAAGGGGCCACGCAAGCCGCTCAGGAGAGCAAGATTGGGTTGCTCCTCGAGGGGCAGGGCATGGTGGTCGAGCCGGACCTTTGGGAGTTCTAGACGGGATTCGGCGTGCTGGGGAGAGGGGTGGTACTGATAGTGGCGTAGGGATGGGACCTTGCCCGCCCGGGTGCCCCAACCGTGGGATGTGGCGCTGGCCGCGGCCGGCCTCGGGGAAGGCGTCACCGTAGTGCCCGTGGCTGACTGCGAGTTTCCGGGTGACGACCGGCCGGTACCCCAGCCCGCCCGTTGCCGCTGTCGGTTGCCAGCGGCATCCCAGCCGGCCTATAATCAGGGGGACAAGTCCATAGGCGCAGGCGGGTGCCCGCAACCCGCCTCCGGCCCGGGCAGCGCGGCGTGCTGGCGGCCGTAGGCGGGGGAGGGAGAATAGGGAACCGGGTGAGAACCCCGGGCGGTCCCGCCACTGTATCGGGGAGCGAACCGAGGGCCCACTGTCCCGGCCGGGATGGGAAGGGCGGGGAGCGATGAGCCGGAGCCAGGAGACCTGCCCGCCTGCCGCGCGCACGCCTCCGAGGAGAGGGCCGGCGCCGAGCGTCCGCCTGGTTGCGCCTTGCACCGGCATCCCCAGCCCTGCCCGGAGCTGGGGATTTTCTTTTCCGCCGGCGCGAGGCGGGGCTTGCCAGCGTCGCCCCTGAGCCCTCGGAGAGAACGAGGCAAGGGGTGGTCGTCCAGTGAGGCGGAGACGGTTGTGGCAGTGGGGAGGGTTGCTTATCGGGCTCGCCCTCCTGGCGGCAGCCGTCGCCGGCTGCGGCGCCCGGGGCGAGGAGCGGCCGGCGGCGGAAGGGCGGGGCAGGCCCGCGGCGGAGGAACGAGAGGCGGGGCTCCAGGCGCCGAGCTACCCCCTCGCCGTGACCGACGACCTGGGCCGGCAGTTGACCCTGGCCAGGCGGCCGGAGCGCATCGTCTCCCTGGCGCCCAGCAATACGGAGATCCTCTTCGCCCTGGGCCTGGGCGAGCGGGTGGTGGGCGTCACCGACTACTGCGATTACCCGCCCGAGGCGAAGGCCAAGGAGAAGGTCGGCGGTTTCAGGGATCCCAGCATCGAGAAGATCGTGGCGCTGAAGCCGGACCTGGTCCTGGCCACGGGCGGCGTCCAGCGCGAGACGGTGGCCCAGCTCGAAAAGTTGGGCGTGCCCGTGTTCGTCCTCGACCCGCGCACGGTGGACGGCGTCCTGGGCAGCATCCGCACGGTGGCCCGGCTGGCGGGGATCCCCGCCGCGGGAGAGCCCCTGGCGGAGAGCCTGCAGCGGCGCATCGACGCCGTCCGCGCCCGGACGGCCGGCCTCCCGGAGGACGCGAGGCCCGCGGTGTTCTACGAGGTCTGGCCGGACAAGCTCCGGACGGCCGGGCCCGGTTCCTTCATCCACGACCTCATCGAGCTGGCCGGGGGGCGGAACGTGGCGGCGGACACCGGGCAGCCGTACCCCGAGTTCAGCGTGGAGAGTCTCGTCGCCGCCGACCCGGCGGTGATCATCACCCCCTTCGAGCAGACCGCCCGCGACTTGGCCCAGGGCAGGCGCCCCGGCTGGCAGGGGATCCGGGCGGTGCGGGAGGGCCGCGTGGTGGTGGTCGACCAGGACCTGGTCTCGCGGCCGGGGCCGCGCCTGGTGGACGGCCTGGAGGCCTTCGCCCGCGCCATCCACCCGGAGCTCTTCGGCGGGGAGCGGTGACGGGATGAGGCGGCCGGCGGTGATCCCCCTGGCGGCGCTGGCCCTGCTCCTCTCCGTGGCCGGGGCGGCCGCCGTGGGGGCGGTGCCCATCCCGCCGGCCGAGGTCGCTGCGCTCCTGGGCCGCGCCCTCCTGGGTCTCGAGGCGCAGGGCGTGCCGGAGACCCACGCCGTCATCTGGTGGGACATCCGCCTGCCGCGCGTCCTGCTGGCCGCCCTGGTGGGGGCGGCCCTGTCCCTGGCGGGCGCGGCCTTCCAGGGGCTCTTCCGCAACCCGCTGGCGGACGCCTACGTCCTGGGCGTGTCCGCAGGGGCGGCGGTGGGGGCCGCCCTGGCCTTCACTTTCGGTTGGACCTTCTCCGCGGGCGGGATCGGGGCCGTGCCCCTGAGCGCCTTCGCCGCCGCCCTCGCCACCCTGGCCTTGGTCTACCGATTGGCCCGCGCCGAGGGGCAGGTGTCCAACCGCCTGCTGCTGCTGTCGGGGGTGGCCGTGGGGGCCTTCTGCTCCTCCATCGTGCTCCTCCTGGCGCTCCGGCAGGAGCGGGAGCGCTGGGCGGCGCCGGTGCTCGCCTGGCTGATGGGCTCCCTCTCGGGCAGAGGATGGGAGTACCTGGGTGCCGCCCTGCCGTACTTCCTGGCCGGGTCGGCCCTGCTCGCCTGGGACGCCCGCGCGCTGGACGCCTTCCTCTTCGGCGAGGAACAGGCTCACTCCCTGGGCGTGGAGGTGGAGCGGGCCCGGCGGCGGCTGGCTGCCGCCGG
>JBBIPI010000106.1:0-5693 GCA_037442985.1 Clostridiales bacterium | reverse complement strand
CCGACGGGAGACGCCGGCCTGGTGGGGCGCGTGGTGAGCGAGGCGTGCGCCGGGTGCCAGCGGCACCGAACGTGCTGGCAGGAGGGGTTCCCGGCCCACTACCGCCTGATGTCCGAGCTCCTGGCCCGGGCCGCGCGGGAGGGGAGGGTCGGGGCCGAGACCGTCGACGAGCTATGGGACCGGCGGTGCCTCCGTCCCCGGGAGGTGGCCCTGGTGGCCGGCTGCCTGGCCGAGGGGCGGCGCCGGGAGGCCGGCTGGCGGCGGAGATGCGGGGAGGTGAGGGCGCAGGTAGGAGGTCACCTGCAGGCGCTGTCCGAGGTGATGGAAGACCTGGCCCGCGACGGCCGTCCGGTCGCGCCGGCCCACGGGAGGGCCGCGGCAGCCGCCCCGCGCCTGACGTACAAGACGGAGGTGGCCAAGCTGGCCCGGCCCGGCTCGCTCATCTCCGGCGACTCCCACCTGGTGCGCGAGCTGCCCGGCCACGTCCTGCTGCTGGCCCTGAGCGACGGCATGGGCCACGGATACGAAGCGGCGTCCGAGAGCCTGGTGGCCGTCGAGCTGGCGGAGCGGCTCCTGCGCGCCGGTTTCGACAGGAGGACCGCGGTGCGGATGACGAATTCCTTGATCGGCCTGCGGGCCCCGGAAGAAGGCTTCGCCACCCTGGACCTGGTGCTGGTCGACCTGGTGACGGGCGAGGCCGAGTTCGTCAAGATGGGCGCGGCGCCCAGCTTCCTCGTGCGCAGGCACGACGTCCAGGTCATCAAGGGGGGTGCCCTCCCCCTGGGCATCCTGCCCGCTGCCGACCCGGACTCGGCGCGCCTCCGGGTTGGGCCGGGTGACGCGGTGGTGATGGTCACCGACGGCGTCCTGGAAGGGGCCGGTGAGACCCAGGCCCGGGAGGAGTGGGTGCGCCGGGTGATCGCCACCCACGCCGGCAGGGGGGAGCGCAGCCTGGCCCGCAAGCTGCTCGAGGAGGTGAGCGCCAACCTCTCCGGCGCGCGCGCCGACGACATGAGCGTGCTCGCCGTGCAGTTCTGGGCGGCAGGGGAGTGAGCGCCGTGGCCGAGGACGAGTTGGCCCGGGCGGTGCGAGAGGCCGTCGCCCGCCACGGCATGGTGCGGCCGGGCGAGAAGGTGGTGGTGGCCGTCTCGGGCGGGCCCGACTCCCTGGCGCTGCTGCACGTGCTCTGGCGCCTGCGCGACGAGCTGGGCATCGCCCTGCACGTGGCGCACCTTAACCACCTGTTGAGGGGGGAGGAGGCGGCCGCCGACGCGGCCTTCGTGGCGGAAATGGCCGCGCGGCTGGGGCTCCCGGTCACGGTCGAGGAGGTGCCGGTGGCCCGGCTGGCGGCCGAGCGGGGCCTGTCCGTCGAGGAGGCGGGCAGGGAGGCGCGCTACGAGTTCTTCCGCCGCGTGGCGGCGGCGACAGGAGCCGGGCGGGTCGCGCTGGGGCACACCCGCGATGACCAGGCCGAGACGGTGCTAATGCGCCTCTTGCGGGGCTCCGGTCCCGCCGGGCTGTCCGGGATCCCCCCGGTGCGCGACGGCTGGATCATCCGGCCCCTCCTGGCCGTGCCCCGCACCGCCGTGGAGGCATACTGCCGCAGGCACGGGCTCCGGCCGCGGCGCGACCCGACGAACGAGGAGCCGTCCTACCTGCGCAACCGCATCCGCCTCGAACTCCTCCCCCGCCTAGAAGCGGAGTACAACCCCATGCTGCGCCAGGCCCTGGCCCACCTGGCGGAGGTGCTCCGCGCCGAGGAGGAATGGGCCGGCCGCGCGGCGGCGGACGCGGCGGACCGGCTCCTCCGTCGCAGCGGTGACGCCGTCGTCGTTCCGGTGGAAGGGCTGCTCGGGCTGCCGGTGGCGCTGCGCCGACGGGTGGTGCGCCTGGCGGCGGAGCGGGCGGGCCTGCCGTCCCTGCCCTTCGAGCATGTCGAGAGGGTGCTCGCCCTGGCGGCCGGCGCCGTCGGGCGGGCGCTGTCCCTACCCGGCGGTGGCCTGGCGCGCCTGGAGCACGACGGCCTGGTGCTGGGGCCGGACGGTGAGGAGCCAGCGCCCTTCGCCTACCGGCTGGAGGTGCCGGGCAGCGTCGCCATCCCGGAGGCCGGGTTACGCCTGGTCGCGGAGGTGGTCCCGGGGCCCCCGTTGCCCCGCGCCGGGGAGCAGGTGCCGCGGGGGGAGGGGGATGTGGCGGTCCTCGACGCCGAGCGCCTACCCGCGCTCCTCACGGTGCGCAGCCGGCGGCCGGGCGACCGCTTCCGGCCCTTGGGCCTGGAGGGCGAGAAGAAGCTCCAGGATTACTTCGTCGACGCCAGGGTGCCGCGCCGCCAGCGCGACCGCGTGCCCATCGTGGAAGCGCACGGGGAGATCGTCTGGGTGGTGGGGCACCGGGTCGACGGCCGCTTCGCGGCTGGCCCCGGCGCCCGGCGGCTGCTCGTGCTGCGCGCCCACCGCCAGCCCGCCGCGCAGGCCTGAACGACCCCGCCTCACATTGTGCGTGAATCAGCCCGCATGCTAGAATGGTTTGAGTTACCCGTCAGGAGGGTCGAACGTGACACCGGGCAAGGTGCTGCGCGGCCTGGTCTTCTACGTGCTGGTCTTCTTCGTCCTCATCGCCCTCCTCAACGTGCTCTTCTCCCAGCGCCGCGGCGCCAACGAGATATCGTACGACACCCTGGTCAGGCTCACGCAGGAGGGCAAGGTCGACCGCGTCCACATCGCCGGCGAGCGGGTCGAGGGGGTGACCAAGGGCGGCCAGCCCTTCTACGCCGTCAAGCCGGCCAACAGCCCCGACTTCGATCGGCTGCTCATCGAGAAAGGGGTGCGCGTTACCTACGCGCCGCCTGTGGAGACCCCCTGGTGGACCACGCTCCTGAGCACGGTGCTGCCCATCGTGCTCGTGGTGGGGGCGCTGGTCTTCATCATGCAGCAGAGCCAGGCCGGCGGCAACCGGGTGATGCAGTTCGGCCGCAGCCGCGCCCGCCTGCACGCCGACGACCCCAAGCGGAGGGTGACCTTCGCCGACGTGGCGGGGGCGGACGAGGCCAAGGAGGAGCTGGCCGAGATCGTCGACTTCCTCAAGAACCCGAAGCGCTACCAGCAGATGGGGGCGCGCATCCCCAAGGGGGTGCTGCTCTTCGGGCCGCCCGGCACGGGCAAGACGCTGCTGGCGCGAGCCGTCGCCGGGGAAGCCGGCGTTCCTTTTTTCAGCATCAGCGGGTCCGACTTCGTCGAGATGTTCGTCGGCGTGGGCGCCTCCCGCGTGCGTGACCTCTTCGAGACGGCCAAGAAGAACGCGCCGTGCATCGTGTTCATCGACGAGATCGACGCCGTGGGGCGGCAGCGGGGTGCCGGTTACGGCGGCGGGCACGACGAGCGGGAGCAGACCCTGAACCAGCTCCTCGTGGAGATGGACGGCTTCTCGCCCAACGAGGGCATAATCGTGATGGCCGCGACCAACCGGCCTGACGTCCTGGACCCGGCACTTCTGCGCCCCGGCCGCTTCGACCGCCAGATCGTCATCGATCGGCCGGACGTGAAGGGGCGGGAGGAGATCCTGAGGATCCACGCCCGCAACAAGCCGCTGGAGGAGGGCGTGGACCTGAGCGTCATCGCCCGGCGCACGCCCGGGTTCACCGGCGCGGACCTGGAGAACGTGCTCAACGAGGCCGCCCTGCTGGCGGCGCGCCGCCGGAAGGCAGCCATCGGCATGGCCGAGCTGAACGACGCCATCGACCGCATCGTGGCCGGGGGCCCGGAGAAGCGCAGCCGGGTCATCAGCGAGAAGGAGCGCCTGCGCGTCGCCTACCACGAGGCGGGGCACGCCATCGTCTCGAGCCTGCTTCCCGGCGCGGATCCGGTGCACAAGATCTCCATCATCCCCCGCGGCGCCGCCCTGGGGTACACGGTGCAGCTGCCCATCGAGGACCGCTACCTGGTCACGCGCAGCGAGATCATGGACCGCATCTGCGTCCTCCTGGCGGGCCGGGCGGCGGAGGAGCTGGTCTTCGGCGAGATCAGCACCGGCGCCCAGGACGACCTGGAGCGCTCCACGCGTATGGCGCGCCGGATGGTCACCGAGTACGGCATGAGCCAGGAACTGGGCCCGCTGACCTTCGGCAACCGCCAGGACAACCCGTTCCTGGGGCGCGACCTGGCCCGCGACCGCAACTACAGCGAGGAGGTCGCCGCCGCCATCGACAAAGAGGTCAACCAGCTCATCACTCAGCTCTACTCCAAGACGCTCAACCTGCTGAAGGAGCACCGGGGTAAGCTGGACGCCATCGCCCGGCGGCTGGTGGAGCAGGAGACCCTCGAGGGGCCGGAGCTGAATGAACTGCTCGGGCGGTCCGCCTAGCCGGTGGCTCGCGTGCGGCGCGCGGCCCGGGCCCCGGCCTTTGGACCGCTTCGCGCGCCTGGCCCGGGCCGGGGTCCTGGACCTGCCCGAGTATGTTCCGGGCAAGCCGGTGGAGGAGGTGCGTCGGGAACTCGGCCTGGAGGATGTGCTGAAGCTGGCCTCCAACGAGAACCCCCTGGGCCCCTCGCCCCTCGCCTTGCGCGCGCTGGCGTCGGCTCTCGCCGCGGCGCACGTCTACCCCGAGGCGGCAGCACCCGAGCTGCGAGCGGCCATCGCCCGGCGGCACGGCGTCACCCCCGACATGGTCCTGGTGGGGAACGGGGCCGACAACGTCATCACGATGATCTGCCTGGCCCTGCTGGAGCCGGGCCAGGAGATCGTCACGGGCGCGCCCACGTTCCCCGCCTACGAGCACGCCGCCCGCGTCGCCGGCGGCCGGCCCGTTTTCGTACCCCTCCGAGATCACGCCTTCGACCTGGAGGCCCTGGCCGCGGCGGTGGGGCCGTGGACGAAGCTGGTCTTCGTGTGCACGCCCAACAACCCCACGGGGACCGTGAGCCCCCGGGAGGAACTCCTGCGCTTCGTGGACGGCCTGCCGGAGCGGGTGGTCGTGGTGGTGGACGCGGCCTACGCCGAGTACGCCGAGGACCCGCGCTACGAGGACGGCCTGGAGCTGATCCGCCAGGGGCGCAACGTCTTGATGCTGCGCACCTTCTCCAAGGTCTTCGGCCTGGCCGGATTGCGGGTCGGGTACGGGGTGGCCCCGCCGGGCCTGATCCGCGTCCTGGAGCGGGTCCGGGAGCCGTTCCCGGTCAACCGCCTGGCCCAGGCGGCCGCCCTGGCCGCCCTGGACGACCGCGAGCACCTGGAGCGGTCGCTGGCCGTCAACCGGGAGGGAAAGAGTTACCTCTATAAAGAGCTCGCGGCCCGCGGCCTGCGTTACGTCCCCACCGAAGCGAACTTCCTGCTGGTGGACGTCGGCCGCCCCGCCGACGACCTATACCGGCGGCTGCTCCGCCGGGGCGTGGTGGTGCGCCCCGGGACCGCCTGGGGTTTGCCGACGTCCATCCGGGTGACCATCGGCACCCGCGACCAGCTGGCGCGCTTCCTGCAGGCCCTGGACGCGGCCCTGGAGGAGGGCTAGGGGGTGAGGGCGACGGCGACCCGCTCGCTCAGGTGCGGTCCTTTCCGGCTCGAGCTGGGCCGGCGCACCCTGGTCATGGGCATCCTCAACGTCACGCCCGACTCCTTCTCCGACGGCGGAAAGTACTTCAGCCTGGACGCCGCGGTGCGGCGGGCGCTGGAGATGGTGGAAGAGGGAGCGGACATCATCG